>DIUL01000106.1 GCA_002422345.1 Acetobacteraceae bacterium UBA6159 | reverse complement strand
GCCGTCAACCGGACAGTAGTGTTGAAATGTTTGAGCATATGACGAACTGGCAGGCCCTGCTGCGCCGCGTGCATGGCTGGCTGCGGCCCGACGGGCGGTTGTTCCTGCATGTGTTCAGCCACCACTCGGCGCCGTACCTGTTCGACACGGCGGACAAGGAGGACTGGATCGCCCAGCATTTCTTCACCGGCGGGATCATGCCGAGCCACGGGCTGGTGAAGCATGTGGCGGCGGATTTCGAGGTGGAGCAGGACTGGCGGTGGAACGGTGAACACTACGCCCGCACCGCGCGGGACTGGCTGCAGAATTTTGACGGCGCCGGTGAGCCTCTGGATCGGATCCTGCGGGAGACCTACGGCAAGGATGCCGGCCTGTGGCGGCGGCGGTGGCGGTTGTTCTTCCTTGCGACCGCGGGGCTATTCGGCCATGCGGGTGGCGAGGAATGGGGCGTGAGCCACTACCGCATGCGGCCGCGGTAAAGGGCGTTGGGCTGGCTCGGACGCTATATCGCCAACGATGATCCTTATCTCGCGGCGGCCAACTTCGTGGCCGTCGTGATCGGGTGGAACCAGCCGTTCTATCCTTTGTATCTATGGGCGATCCTGGGGGCCGAGGGGGCGCTGGTTGCCTCACCCGACATGCTCTCGGCGATTGCGTTCCTGGCGGTGCCGGCGGTGACGCGGCGATGGTCCTTGGCGGGGCGGGCTTTGCTGCCGGTGCTGGGGATCGCGAATACTCTGGTCTGTCTGTTCCTGCTGGGGGAGGCATCCGGGGTGGCGTTGTTCCTGCTGCCCTGCGCGATGCTGGCCGCGATGCTGTTCCGGTGGCGGGAGCGGTTCGTGATGGTGGGCCTCGCGGCCCTGCCCCTGGTGCTCTGGCTGCTGACGCGGGGGCGGTTCGGGCCGGGGCTGGTCGAAGCGACGCCGGAGCAGGCAGCGTCCCTGCTGACGATGAACGCGGTCAGCGTTGGGTGTTTGATGGTGTTCTTGGGGTGGGTGATGGCGGGGATCAACCGGGTGGTGGATCGGCCTGGTTGAGTTGATCATTGCGTCTGACGGATTTCGTCCTCAAAGGTAAAGAACCTAAGGTTTAGCAAGTGTTTCAGTTCTGGCCACGCGGAAGCCGGTGATCGTGCTCCGGAGGCCGGTGCCCGCCCAACCGCGGTGGGCGGCGCGGACGATCCTCGGATCGTTGTGCCAGGAACCGCCCCGCAGGGACCGGCGGCCACTATCGCCAGTTGCATTAGGTGCCCCACGCTCTGGTAAACCGCGCAAATTCTCCGTCCAATAATCCGCGCACCATTCCCAAACATTGCCGAACATGTCGTAGAGACCAAACGGATTGGGCAAAAACGATCCGACCGGCGCGGTGAAGGCAAACCCATCGTCACCCGGGAAAAATCGTTTGGGGTCGACAGCGACATTCATCGCCCTCGTCAACGCCGCGTCGGCGACATTGGCGAACCGGCAGGCGGCATCCCGTCCATCCCCCCAGAACCGGGCGGTTTCAGTGCCCGCGCGGGCCGCGTACTCCCATTCCGCCTCGCTTGGCAGGCGATAGCCACCCTTGGTCCGGTCGTTAAGCCATTCAATATAGGCCCTGACATCGTCATGGCTGACGCAGGTCACTGGGTCTTGGTCGGTCTGCGCGAAACCGGGGTTGCGCCAGTTCCGGCCCTCCCGTTCGGTGTAGTCAAATGCCGCCTTGTCGTTGGGTTCATAGGTCCAGGCCCTATCGGGAAGTTCCCGGCCAGTCTCGGCGGTGAAAAATTCGAATTCGGCACGTGTGACCGGGTATTTGCCGATCCAGAAGGCATTGGGGATCGTCATATCGCGCTGTGGGGACGACCGCTTGGCCCACTCGGCTGGGACCTTTTCCCGCCTGTTCTCCTTGGCCTTGGCCCCCATGGTGAACTGGCCCGCGGGGATGCGGACCATGGCGGGGCCGGGACCTTCGCGCATTTCCCCCGTGTCTTGGACGCCGATGGCGTCGATCAGCACCAGGCGGTCCCGACCGGTGGTACGGGACAGGTCGGCGCCGGTCAGGTCCGCTTGGGCGAAGTTGAAGCCCGCGAGGTCGGAGGTTCCGAAGTCGACGTTGCGGAAGTCAGCCCGAATGAAATCCAGGCGCTTGTCCAGGCCGGCCATCTCCGTCAGCGCGTTCAGATCGAGACCCTGGCTGCCCATCAGGCGTTCCAGCCTGGCGCGCTGCTTGGGTGGCAGCTTCATCATGACGATACCTCCGTCAGTTCCGCCCCCGCCTTTCCTGTTTCGATGGCTGATTCCTCCTCAGCCATGCACTTCTTGAGGAACTGCGCGATCACCGCATGCTTCAACCCCTCCGCCTCGGGGACTGGTTTGAGCCATTCCACATGGATGTATTCCTTGCCGGGACAGCGCCCGTTCAGGATGACCTGGGGCAGGCCGCTGGTATTCCGCTTTACGTGATAGAAGGGCGCGTTGCCTCCAAACTTGCCACGCAGCGCCTTGCCATCCGTGGGACGGAAAATCCAGCGCCTTCCATCGCGTTCGACGCTCACGCCCTCAATGACCGTTGCCTTCGCCCCGAACATCTCCCCGACCGGGGCGCAGTGCTCCTCGGTATTGAACAGGTGATATTCGGTCAGGCGCAGCCGGCAATTGACGTTCTGCTCATCATCGAACCCCCAGTTCAACGACACCGTAACCGCGAGTTCGTCGTGCCCCAGCCGTGTCGGATCGTCCGCCGTCAGCCCGACGGTGAGGTCAACGATGGGGGATGGCGTGCGCGGCACGGACACAGGACGTGCTTCAAATCGCCGAGGTACCCCGTCCCCTGGCACGGCCGACGCTCGGCCGCGGTCGTTGGAGCGGCCCTTTGCCTTCAGGTTACCGGCGTTCCAGGCGTCCCAGATTTCCTGCTCCGCCTTCTGATCGAGATGCCCGAACATGCCGAGGATGACACGAAGCTCGGCTTCCGCCGGGCGGTTCCGGGCGTGCCACCAGTTGTCGAACATCTCGCTGGTAATGTCCGCCCTGGGTTTGGCGCGATTGGAAAACTTGGCTGGAACCGTGGGTGTTAGCGCCGCTTTCTTTCGGTAGGCGTTGAGGAACTCTGAACGGCTGGCCGGGAGTTTCTCGGGCGTCCACGCGGGCGGTTCGCGCCACATTCCGCAGTGCTGCTTTAGGAGTTTTGAGAACGGCAAAAGTTCCGGAAGACTTCGCGTTCCAGCACCGGAAGTCTTCGGAGGCGCCCGTCGTACCGGCTTCATGACTTCCCCATCGTTTCGATACAGCCAGTTCGATTGATGCTTCTTGGTGAGGACCTCACTACCACACCAATGAGGTCCAAACCGATGACGACCCTCGATATGCTGCTTCTTGCGCTCCGTGTCACCCTGTCGGACCCGATGGTCAGGCACGATCTGTTGTTCGCGTTGATCTATCTGCTGGCCGTCGTCCTGACCCGGCGGCACCACCGCCTGATGTGGGTGGCATATGCCGCCCTGGCGCTGGTCAATACCGTGTCAGCGGCCGCGCGGGTCCTGACCCAGTAGTCGCCGGTGTTTGGTCGGCCAAGCCCTCTCCCCCACACCAGGGGAGAGGGGGTTTCGTCGTCCTAGCTGTTCGGCCCGCGTTCCATCGAGATCGGCTGCCAGCGGCGCAGCTTCGTGCCGTTCTGCAGCACGGCCGGGTTCACGCAGCTCATGGGCCACTTGCCGTTCAGGACCAGCGCCAGCTCGCGTCCGACATGCCGTTTCCGGGCCGGATCGAACCGGGCGGAGGCCGACGCTGTATGGGCGGACAGCGTGACGTTCGGCATGCCCAGGATCGGGTTGTTGTTGCCCGGAGGCTCGATTTCCAGCACGTCCAGGCCGGCATGGGCGATCCAGCCCTCGGACAGCGCCTTGATCAAGCCGGCTTCCTGCACCGTCGGGCCGCGGCCGGTGTTGATGAAGATCGCCGTCTTCTTCATCAGCCGGAAATGCTTCTCCATCAGCATGCCCTCGGCCTCGGGCGTCGCCGGCGCGTGCATCGAAACGAAGTCGGACTGGCTGAGCACTTCTTCCAGCGTCACCGGCAGGACGCCGTGTTCGACCATCACCAATTCCTCGATGAACGGGTCATAGGCGATGACACGCAGGCCGAACGCCTTGGCGCGCTTGGCAACCGCGCGGGCGACATGGCCAAAGGCGATCAGGCCGAGCGTCTGGCCCATGAGGCGGGGGATTTGGAGAAGGGCGGGACGGCCCTCGGACCAGCGGCCCTCGCGGACCATGCGATCCTGCTCGATCACGCGGCGGAAGCTCGAGAGCAGCAGGGTCAAGGCGTGGTCGGCGACTTCCTCGATGAAGGTATCGGGGCAGTTGGTGACCGGCATGCCGCGTTCGGTGGCGGCCTTCACATCGACGCTGTCGACGCCTACGCTGCCGAGCACGATGGCGCGACAGCGATCCGGTAGCGCATCGACCACCTTCTTTGTAAAGCGCATGCCCTTGGCATAGACCGCGTCGGCGTCCTGCGCGAAGGCGATGAACCCGTCCTCGGTGGCGGGGCCTTCGACGATCTCGGCGTCGATGCCTTCAAGCGGTTCCATTTCGTAATCGTATCCGCCGCCGGCGGTCGTGAAGCTCGCCCCGGCGGGGGTCGCGATCTTGAATTTTGCCAAGTGGAGTCTCCTGGGTTTGGTAGAGCTGTGGGTTCAGCCTTTCGGCGGGCGGGCGCGGACGGCTTTCTCGTTCACGTCGATGCCCCAGCCGGGACCTTTCGGCAGGATGAAGTCGCCGTTTTCGACTGTCGGGACAACCGTATAGAAATCATCCCGCCAGGGCGCGCTGTCGATATCCAGTTCCATGACGCGGAAGTTGGGGATCAGGGCGCTGAAATGGGCACTGATCGAGCTGCACAGATGGCCGTAGAAGTTATGCGGGGCGCAGTTCACCTCATACACATCGGCCATTGATGCGATTTTCAGCGACTCGTTCAGCCCGTTCCAGATCACGTCGACGATGGCGACGTCGGTCGCGTAGTTGTCGAAGAATGGCTTGAATTCCCGCCGCCCATGCAAGGTTTCACACGATGCGATCGGGCAATGGGCGCCGCGCTTGATCTCGGCCAAGGCCGGCGCGTCGTGGGTGTCGATTTCCAGCCAGGTCAGGTTGGCGGGCGCGACGGCTTCGGCGATGCGCTTGAAGCCCTCGGTCTTGAAGTTGAAGTTCACATCGAGGTGGATGCCCATCTCGGGTCCGATCGCGTCGCGGATCGCCATCAACTGGCGCGTGACACCCGCCGTCAGCCGGTTGTCCCAGTTCAGTTCAGGCCAGCCGGCGGCACGACCGAAGCCCGGGACGTAGCTGGTGAGCAGGCCGTTCACTTCCGGCATGATGTTGGTCTTCAGGGCGCGAAAGCCGAGCGCCTTGACCTCCTGGGCGTGGCGGGCGAGGTCGTCGTAGGACTGCATGGGCGTCACGCCCATCAGTTCGGCGCTGCGCACGCGATAGGTGCCGAAATGCGACCAGTAGACGGGGATGCGTTCGCGCAGAGGGCCGCCGAACAGGGCATAGACGGGCACGCCGTAGGCCTTGCCGGTGACGTCGAGCAGCGCGTTCTCGATCGCCGCGATGGCCTGCTGGTTGATGCCGCCGCGGGACTGGCGGGTCAGGACGTGGAGGTGCTGCGTCACCTGCTCATACATCCGCGGATCGCGGCCGATCAGGACCGGGGACAGGCCGTTGATCACGTCGGCGAGGCCGGTGGAGCCGAAGCTCTCGTTGAACTCCGACCAGCCGACGATGCCATCGTCGGTGATGACTTTCAGGAAGGAAAACATGCGCCAGCCGGCATCGGCGCGCAGCGTCTCGACCTTGGTTATCTTCATGACGTTTCCCTTGGGCTGCGATGTTCACGCTACCATGGGGACATTCCAACACGGGGACGGGGTCGGGGCAAGGCGCCCTTGTGGTTTGCCCGCATCCGGGGGACGTTGGTTGGATCACGAAGGAGAACAGCATGCCGAGCGATCTGGATGAACTCGAAAGCGCGTTGCAGACGTATTTTGATGGGCTGCATGAGGGGGATGCCGAGAAACTCGGCTCATTGTTTCATGATGTGTCGCATCTGTTCAGCGTCACGGACGGCAAGCTGAACGATCTGCCGCGGGAGAAGTGGTTTGACCTGGTCCGCAGCCGCGGGTCGGCCAAGGCCCAGGGGTTGGCGCGTCGGGATTTCATTGTGCACATTGATCGTTCGAGCCCGACGACGGCCTATGCGAAGGTAGAGTGCCAGATTCCACCACGGTATTTCACGGATTACCTCACATTCGTGAAACTGGCGGACGGGTGGAAGATCGTGTCGAAGACATTTCACACGGAAACAAAGTAGCGTTCCCGCTTGACATTAGCCGTAAGGAACGACCAGGGTCAGGAAATCATATCGTACATGGCTTGGGGAACGTCCATGAAGCGTCTATTCCTGACCCTGGCGCTTGCGATCTTGGCAAGCTGCGCAACCACCGATCCCAATGGCGGCCGAACCACCCCCCAGGGGTGGACAGATTCCGAGAGAAACCAGTTCTACACCGGCGACCAGGGGTCGCGGATCATGAAGACGAGCTGGATGGTCGCGCTGAAGACAGCCGACGGCCAGCCCTTCCTCGGCGATCGGCTGAACCGGTACGGCTATCTGTCGAACGAGCTGGATCAGACCAGCATCCTGCCGATCGGCTTCACCACCAACGGTGTCGGCCCGAACCAGGCGATCGGCATGACCTGTTCGGCCTGCCACACGCGGGAAATCCAGG
Organism: Acetobacteraceae bacterium UBA6159; assembly: GCA_002422345.1. Classification (GTDB taxonomy): domain Bacteria; phylum Pseudomonadota; class Alphaproteobacteria; order Acetobacterales; family Acetobacteraceae; genus Rhodopila. The sequence goes on along the minus strand of DIUL01000106.1, from coordinate 4,954 downwards.
TGAACAACACCCGCCACCGCATTGATGGCGGTCCGGCGATCGTGGATTTCGAATCGTTTCTGATCGACCTCAACGCGGCGGTCGGCACGGTGGTGGCGCAACCCGCCGCGTTCGACGCCTTCGCCCTGTCGGTGCTGGGTAGCGGCGCGACGCAGGACCAGAAGGCGACGCTGCTGGCCGATGTGACCATCTGGCGCACGCGATTCAACACGCTGATCACCCGGTCGCTGCCGACGCCGCTGTGGGGGCCAGGCCGGCTCGACGCCGTGTCGATGATCTTCAACCGCCTGACCGGGCTCGATATCGGCCCCAAGGGCCCGAACGACATGATCCCGGAGAACATCCGCGCCGCCGATGCGCCCGTGCGGTACCCGTTCCTGTGGAACGCCTCCCGCCAGGACAAGACGCAGTGGCCGGGCTTCGCCGATAACGGGGACGGTATCCTGGCACTGGCCCGCAATGTCGGGGAGGTCTATGGCGTCTTCGCGGAGTTCCACCCGTTCCGTGACAAGAAGAAGCTGCTTAACGTCAACTACATCGCGAACAATTCGGCCAACTTCGACGGGCTGATGAAGCTGGAACGGCTTGGAACGGCTGATCGAGAAACTGGACCCGCCGAAATTCCCCTGGCCGGTGGATACCGCCCTGGCCGCACAGGGCCAGGCGATCTATGGCACCGGGCCGAATGCTGAAGGCTCCTGCTGGGGCTGCCACGGGATCATGCCCGGGGCGAACAGGTTCCTGGAGTCAAAGCCGACCTGGAAGACACAGATCATCGATGTGGGCAGCGACACGCGGCAGTACGACGTGCTGGCCACCACGGTGAAGACCGGCAGCCTGAGCGGCGCGGGCGTGCCGTTCCTGATCCCCGCCCTGAAGCCCGAGGACACCGCGTTCAACACGCTCCGCATGGCGGTGGTCGGCGGCATCCTGCAGAAGCTGTTCGACTTCCGCACCGGCAGCCGGGACGCAGCCACCGCACCGCCCGTGGCGACCCTGGAGCAGACGACGATCCAGGCACCGGCGGCGGCCACGACACAGCAGCGCGTCCTGGCCAGTTCCCAGACGGCCCAGACGCTGCTTGGCGCCTACCAGACGCCCACGGTCACCGCCGCCTATGAATCCCGCGTCATGGAAGGCATCTGGGCCGCCGCGCCCTATCTGCACAACGGCTCGGTTCCGACGCTGGCCGATCTGCTGAAACCGGCGGCCCAGCGTCCCGCCTCGTTCAAGATCGGTCCTGAGTATGACCCGGTGAATATCGGCCTGGCCGTCAACCAGACCCGGTTCAACCAAGTCCTGCGGACGACCGATTGCGCCGACCGCAACTCCGGCAACAGCCGCTGCGGCCACGAGTATGGGATCGAGCTGACCGCCCAGCAGAAGCGGGCGCTGCTGGAGTATCTGAAGACCCTCTGACGTCCCCCACGGGGTCACCGCATCGTGGTGACCCCGTTCGGCCGTGTTGATCCCAACGGCAATCCCTGAAATACCAACGAACCGCGGTTCGTCGGAACGTCGGTGTCCTGGGGAGAAACGGAATGATCTACGACTACATCATCTGCGGTGGCGGTTCGGCCGGGTCGGTCATGGCCAACCGCCTCTCGGCCCGCAGCGCCAACAAGGTCCTGCTGCTGGAAGCCGGACAGGATACGCCGCATGGCAAGGTCCCGGCCGCCGTTCTCGACTCCTACCCCGGCACCGCCTACCTCAACCCCGCCTTCACCTGGAACCAGCTGAAGGTCACGACCGAGGTCATTTCCCACAACAACCCCGAGGAAAAGCGCCCGCCGCTGCGCACCTATGAACAGGCACGCATCCTGGGCGGCGGGTCCTCGATCAACGGCCAGCTCGCCAACCGCGGCGCGCCCTCCGACTATGATGAGTGGGAGGAACGCGGCGCCACCGGCTGGCGCTGGGACGACGTCCTGCCCTACTTCAAGAAAGTCGAGCGGGACATGGATTTCGATGGCCCCTACCACGGCAAGGAGGGCCGCATCCCCGTCCGCCGCATCTTCCCCGACCTGTGGCCGGAACATGCCAAGGCGGTGGCCGAGGCCTTCAAGCAGGCCGGCTGGAAATACCTCCTGGACCAGAACGCGGAGTGGGAGGACGGGTATTTCCCGATCACCATCTCCAACGCCTTCGAACGCCGGGTCTCCGCCGCGATCGGCTACCTCGACCCCGGCACGCGGCTGCGGGAGAATCTGACGATCTCCACAGGCACCACGGTCGCCAGCCTGATCTTCGACGGCATGCAATGCGTCGGCGTGAAGGCGATGGTGCACGGGCGGGAGCAGGAGTTCCGCGCCAAGGAGGTCATCCTGTCCTCGGGCGCCATCCACTCCCCCGCGCATCTGATGCGGGCGGGCATCGGCCCGGCGGGGCACCTGCGGGAGATGGGGATCGAGGTCCGCAAGGCCCTGCCTGGCGTGGGCCAGCGGTTGCAGGACCATCCGGCGGCGGCGGTGGCGGCCTTCCTCAAGCCGCATGCGCGGATCATCCATGACTACTCGCGCCGGCATATCTACACGGCGTTGCGCTACTCCACGAACCTGCCGGGTATCCCCGCGGGCGACATGATGACCGTCGTGACCAACAAGACGTCCTGGCACAAGGTGGGCGAGCAGATCGGGTCGTTCATCGTCACCGTCTACAAGACCTATTCCGAGACCGGGGAGGTGAAGCTAAACTCCCCCGACTGGCGGGCGGAGCCTTCGGTCGACTTCAACCTGCTGTCCGACCAGCGGGATCTGGAGCGGATGATGGACGGCGTGCGCCGGTTCAGCGCCATGCACCTGACCGATGTGATGAAATCGGTGACGGAAAACCCGTTCCCGGCGAGCTACAGCGACAAGGTCCGCCAGGTGGGGCTGCTGAACAAGAAGAACAAGCTGCTGACGGACGTGTTCGCGAAGATGCTGGACGGGCCGGCGGCGTTGCGGAACTACCTGATCAAGAACTACGTGATGGAAGGCGTGACCATCCAGGACATGCTGACCGACGACGACGCGCTGGAGGGCTTTGTCCGCAAGGCGTCCGTGGGCGTGTGGCATGCCTCCTGCACCTGCCGCATGGGATCCGAGGACGATCCGATGTCGGTCACCAACCCCGCCGGCCGGGTCAAGGGCGTGGGCGGGTTGCGGGTGGTGGATGCCTCGATCTTCCCGCAGGTGCCGTGTGCGAACACGAATTTCCCTGTGCTGATGACGGCGGAGAAGGTGGCCGACGCCATTTTGGCCGGGGCGTAGAAAAGGGGTTTGCAATGCCGGCGGGTCTTGGTATGACCCGCCGCGTTGGTGGTGCCTGACCGTCTTCGGGCGGTCATCGCGCGGGCGCATAGCTCAGTTGGTAGAGCAGCTGACTCTTAATCAGCGGGTCCAAGGTTCGAGTCCTTGTGCGCCCACCAATATCCTAAGTTATATCAACTAATTAGAGACGCAAAATTTCGCTCTGGCGGAGTGCCGTCTGTCGTGGGGCACATCTGGGGCACAAATCTGCCGGTATGCAGCGGACCGGAATGGGTCGCTATGTTCCATTTCACGACGGATGCTGTCGGCTGGGAGCCCAGGAATGGCAGCGAAACGCGGAAGATTTCCAATCCTTGGGCTGTGGATTCGAATCCTGCCGTGGGGTCATATCCCAATGAGTAGTGTAACAGCTGCCTGCCGGTCGTCGGCTTCCCTTGTGGGTCGGGCCGATCAGATCACCATTGCGGGCAACCAGATGGTGAGATCATCGCTGATACCCGCCATGGTTTCCAGGGTCATGTATCGGCCGCATTGAACCACCCATTCATCATTTTGTTCCAGCAGGCTGGAACCGACGAGCCTGAAGATCGCCTCGTCGTTGGCGAAGATGCCCACGACATCGGTCCTGCGTTTGACCCCGCTATTGAGCCGCTCAAGGCCATAGGTGGAATGGAGCCCAACCCAGTGTTCCCGGGGGGAAGCTCATATAGGCCAGCACGTCTGTCTCGGCCTCGTCCATGAATCTGCCCAGTTTCGGCAGTGTCGGGCACAGTTGATCGGCGATTTTGCGTCTTTGGGCACCGGCGGCGCCGGCGGTGTCCTGGGTGAAGGCAGTGCCCATGACGGCCGCGACGACGCGCCGGCTGCTCTTGCCCGCATGGGCCAGGGCGTTACGCATGGTGTGCACGCGGCAGCGCTGCCATGATGCGTTCATCAGCTTGGTGACGGCGGCCTTGATGCCTTCGTGAGCATCGGAGATGACGAGCTTGGTGCCACGAAGCCCGCGCCGGCGCAGCTTGCGCAGGAACTCGGTCCAGAACGTCTCCGCCCCTGAAGGATCGACATCCATGCCCAGCACCTCGCGCCGGCCATCGNNCGACCGAGACGATGCGGTGATTGCGCCGGACCTTTACGTAGGTCGCATCCAGCCGGACATAGCGCTAGCCGCCTTCAATCGGACGATCGAGGAAGGCTTGGACCCGGTCATCGATCGCCTCGCACAGCCGGCTGACCTGGCTCTTGGAGATGCCTGAGCCGCCCATGGCCTTGACCAGGTCGTCGACCGACCGGGTGGACACACCCTGGACGTAGGCCTCTTGGATGACCGCGGTCAGGGCCTTCTCCGCCATCCGCCTGGGTTCAAGAAAGCGCGGGAAGTAGGAGCCCTTGCGCAGCTTGGGGATCCGGATTTCGACGGAGCCGGCGCGGGTTTCCCACTCACGGTCACGGTAGCCGTTGCGTTGGGCGGGCCGGTCGGCGGAACGGGCACCGTGCGCGGCCCTGGTCTTGGCGCCAACTTCCATCTCCATCAGTCGTTCGGCGGCAAAGCCGACGATCTCACGCAGGATGTCCGCGTCGGGGGTCTTCTCCACGAGGGCGCGGAGGTTCATCATTTCGTCGGTCATGGTCGGTTCCTTGGTTGCGGTCGTGTTCGCAACCCAACCCTACCGGGGAACCAACAAAAGGCCGCCCGCCTTGGGGGC
>DIUL01000123.1 GCA_002422345.1 Acetobacteraceae bacterium UBA6159 | reverse complement strand
GATCAATTTCCTAAACGGGATCGCCCGAAGGCGTCACCACTCGTAAGTCCGCAACAACCCATGGGCCACGTTTTTTAACGGGGTCACATCCACCAAAAACTTTCCGGCCGCTCCCCTCGGGCCGAACATAGCACCAACCGTTTCTACCGCCCCAGGCGGGCCGCTGGCCCGAGCTTGTTTTTTAAAAGCCTCCTGCGCCACCGGGTCCTTCTTCGGATGATAGGGACGCGGTTGCAGCCGGATCAGCCGCAGCTTGCGCAGCCACTTGCCGATCGTGCGCTCGCAGACCGTGACCGCGAACCGGCGTTGCACCTCGGCGCGCAGGTCGACGCAACGCCAGCGGATCACCTTGTGCACCCCGGGGTCGGGACCCTTGACCACCAGGTCCCGCAGTTCGTCCATCTGGGCCTTGGTCAGCCTCGCCGCCGCGCCAGGTGGCGTGCGTGATGAAAGAGCGTCACTGCCACCGGCGTTGTAACGCAGCACCCAGTCGCGCAGCGTCTGCCGGTCCATGCCTGCCTGGCGTGCCGCATCAAGCCGCGAGGCGCCGTCCAGAATCATCGCGATGGCCAACAGCCGTCCGGCTTGTGCCGGGTCGGATGTCCTTTGCGCCCGACGCCGCAGTTCCACCGCATCGTGCTCCGTCCGTGTGATGCTCACCGCGCTGCCCATTGGGGTCTCCTGCACCGGGAATCGTCTGGTCAGGAAGAGCGAATCGTACTTTCAGGCCAAGGGGAACCGGGCGGAGATGAGTCGGGATCTTCGGCGCTTGGTATAACGTCACTTCTCAGCTCGATTTTCCGCATTTTTCGGAGATGAGAGCCTCGGCCCCGGCAATAACCTGGTAACGCCATAAGGCGTTGACGGGGGTGCAAAGCAGCAAGCCCACGGACTCTTGCGGGATTTGGCACCATCGATTCTACGACTGTGATGAGACCGAACCGCACCGAAGCCCGGATCTCCCCGCCCGTGCCGCAGATCCTCGTATCCTGGCTCGCGGTATTCCGTTCGTGTTTCACCGCACCGGTCTGGCAGCACGTCCAGGTGCTGGTCGCCGGCGCGATCCTGGCACCTGGCAAACGCACCGTCACGCAGGCCTTGCGCGTGATGGGGCTGGCGGAGCAGCCCGGCTTTGGGCGTTACCACGAGGTGCTCAATCGAGCGCGCTGGAACGCGCGCGAGGTAGCACATCGTCTTCTCCTGCATCTGCTGAGCACATTGGCTTCGAGCGGCGAAGTGATCATCGCCATCGACGATACCATCGAGCGCCGCTGGGGCGGCAGGATCAAGGCCCGGGGTATCTACCGCGATCCGGTGCGGTCCTCGCACGGCCATTTCGTCAAGACCATCGGCTTACGCTGGTTGTCGCTCGCGGCCGTGGTGCCAGTGCCCTTCGCGAACCGGCGCTGGGCGTTGCCGTTTCCGAGAGACCACGGTCCGCACGCCGAGCTGATGGTGCATTATCCATCGCACTCGTGACGCGTCACGGGATAGCCGCACCTCGGCTCCAACTCCGACGCGGCCGGCCGCCGCCGTCGGCAAAAAGAAGGTCATGTAGACAGCGCCGAGATCGACCAGGTTAAGGACCCGGCCGCCAGCGGAGAGTACCTCGCCGCTCTGCGCGACACGGTACTGCACGCGACCGTCGCGCGGCGACATCAGCGCGCTATCGTCGATATCCGCCTGAATGCGCTGGATAGTAGCTCGGACCGCCTCGACCGTCGCCCGGGCACCGATGACCTGGGATTTTGCGAATCCGATGGCGCTGTCGACCGCCGCCAGTTGCGCCTGTGCACCGCTGACCGCCGCATTCGCACCCTGGAAGCGAGCGCGGTCATCGTCTAGTGGATAAAATCAAACGGAAGAGTCCCATGAGAATGGCGGAATTCGGCCATTCTGGCAGTCTACAGGCCGGAACCAAGCGTCGGATTTTATCCACTAGGGCCTGTACGCATTTGAATACCTATCAGCGCGAAGACTTGAACCAGTCGAGTGTCGCCGCTATTGCGATCCCGGCCGCATAAGACGTTGCCGTCTTGTCGTAACGGGTGGCGATCGCCCGCCACTCCTTCAGGCGCGACCAGCACCGCTCGATCAGGTTGCGGTGGCGGTAGATAAAGCCCGGGCATGGCTTCTTCTCCTTTGCATTCTTGCGGGACGGCACCACCGGGGTCGCGCCCATCGCCTCGGCGGCGGAGCGGAAGGCCACTGCGTCGCAGGCCATATCGGCCAGGGCCCAGGCCGGTGCCTTGGGCAGGCGGGCCAGCAGTTGCAGCGAAGGGGCCAACTCGTGCGCCTGGCCGGGCACCAGGACAAAGTCGACGAGGCGGCCGTACGCGTCGCAAACACCGACGATCTTGCTGCTCAGACCGCCGCGGGACCGGCCGATCGCCTGCTCGTTGCTGCCTTTCTTGCGATTGAATCGCAGACTCAATGTGTCGGTTTGCTCGGCCGCGCGCCGGCCGCCTTCTGGTGCGCCCGGGCCACGGTGCCATCGATGCAGGTGAACGCCAGCTTCGGCTCGGCTTCGGCCACGACATGCGCCATGATCCTGTCCCAGACGCCGCTGACGGCCCAGCGGCGGTAGCGCAGGTAGGCATGGTGCCAGTCGCCCAGCTCGGCCGGGATCGAACGCCACTTCGCACCGTTGTCGAGCCGCCAGATGATCGCCTCGATCGTGCGTCGGTCCTCCTTACGCGGGCGCGCCTTGCGCAGCTTGACTGCGACGATGGCGGCTTCAAACTTGGCCCACTGGGCGTCGCTGAGTACTTGCATGGTCTGTCCCCGGTTGAATCGCCAGGACACCGGGTCTTCCGTCGATTCGCCAAGTCCTTAATTGCGAACAGGCCCTGGGACCTGGCGAGAGGTTATGCTCCTCGCGGCGAGTTCCTTTGATCGCACGAGGCGTATGTTTGCAGCGTCGAGTTCGGCCTCGCGTTGAGCCACCGTGGCCTGCGCCGCGGCCTTTTCCGCCTCGCGCGCCGTCACCTGGCTTTGGGCAGTATCGATTCCGATAAGCGCCCGTTGCAGATGCGCCTCGGCTTCCCGTAGCTGCGCCTGGAGCACCGCGGTGTCCATATGGGCGAGAACCCGCCCAGCTTGAACGAAGTCGCCTTCGTTCACCAGAATATCCTTGATGCGGCCCGATGTCCTGGTGGCGACGTTGAACTCTACCGCCTCCGAGCGGCCGTTGCCACTGGCGAACCCTGCTGGGATTCCCTTTGGCTGGAGATATTGGCACGCCACGAAGACAACGCCAGCCGCGAGGGCGACGGTTCCGGTCCGCAACAGACAAGTCCCGGTCGGTATTTTCATTGTATCATCGGGTCATTGACGGTTGTTCGGGCGTGAGTATCAGAAATGGCGCCCCGATCGCGCCATATGGCGTGCGCCTCGGTCGCAATCCGCATTTGTATCGCCGTCCCTTCTCTCGCTTATGAACAGTCAGGCGACTGGGGCGACTGGAACGCCAACGGCTGGCAAGCTGGATTGCGCCGCCACGGAAGCCGGCGGCGCATGGGCCGGGTCACGTGCCTCCACAGGGCTCCGATTCATACCACCGCTCCGACACGCGCTGCTCCGCCGGCTGTGATCACGACGGCTGAGTTCTCCTATTGCGCACGCGAGGTATATGCCTCATATAATATACGATACTGATAATAAGGCAAGGGCAGAATTTAGCTATGCCGGTACATGACCCTGATCAGAGCATTGGCTTCCTGATCAACGACGTGGCACGACTGTTGCGACGGAACTTCGATCGCCGGGTGCGGCCTCTGGACCTCTCCCAGGCGCAGTGGCAGGCCCTTGCCTACCTGTCACGCCAAGAGGGTGTGAACCAGATCACCCTGGCTGAAAGCCTGGAGATCCAACCCATCACGCTGGCGCGCTTGATCGACCGATTGCAGGAGGCAGGCTGGGTTGAGCGCCGCCCAGACCCGGCGGATCGGCGGGCCTTCAAGCTTTACCTTACGCCAATGGCGCAGCCTCTGCTGTCGCAGATGTGGTCGATTGCGATGGAGACACGCGAGGATGCCATGTCGGGCCTCTCGGTTGCCGCACGGAGCGACTTGATTGCCACTCTTCGGACAGTGAAAAGCAACCTGCTTGCGGCGGAACATGATTCGGTGATCAGCGGCCCTGCTCCCCAAGGGAGGCAGCCGTGATGCGGCAGGGCGCGGCTGAAGCGGACGCCGAACAAAAGACCTCGCCGCGCATGGAGCCGGAGACCCGAGCGTCGCAACCACCACAGGCCGGAGGGGTGTCGGTCCATTCCAAGGCGCCGCCACGCCGGCGGCGCCTTGTGCGCGTTCTGTTGCTGGTTCTGGGGCCCGTGGTCGTCGCCTTGGGCGCCACCTATGTATATGCGACCGGTGGGCGGTTCGTTGGCACTGACAATGCTTACGTCAAGGCGGACAAGGTGATGATTGCCGCCGTAGTCTCTGGGGCGATCACTGAGGTCGCGGTCGCGGAAAACGCCCACGTGGAGGCTGGCCAAGTCCTATTTCGTATCGACGAGGATCCATACCGGTTCACGCTCGCCGAGGCCGCGGCGCGACTGGAGAGCTTCCGCGCCGAGATTGCCGGCATCAAGGCAACCTACCGGCAAAAGGAGGCGGAACTGGCGCTGGCGCGAACCAACCTGATGTTCGCCGACAAGGAATTTGACCGTCAATCCAGTTTGTTTGCAAGCAATGTCGCCTCCCGCAGCAAATTCGATGCCACCCGTCGAGATCTCGACGTTGCTCGTCACCATGAAGCCGCCGTGGTCCACGAATTGGCGGAGATCCGGGCCCGTTTGGGCGGCGATCCGACGATTCAAGTCGATCAGCACCCTCGCGTCCTGGCAGCACTGGCGATAAGGGATCGGGCCGTGCGTGATCTGGTGCGGACGGCCGTCCGGGCGCCATTCGCCGGGATTGCCGGCAACGTTCCAAAGCAGGGCCACTACGCCACTGCTGGCGTCCCGGTGATGAGTGTCGTTGCCGATAGGAACGTCTGGATCGAGGCCAATTTCAAAGAGACCGATCTCACCTATGTCCAGCCCGGTCAGTCCGCGGAGGTTCGGGTGGACACCTACCCAGGGCAGGTCTGGAAGGGCTCTGTGGATAGCGTCAGCCAAGCTACCGGGGCGGAATTCTCGATCATTCCGCCTCAGAACGCCACGGGCAATTGGGTTAAAGTCGTCCAACGCATCCCTGTCCGGATCACGGTTATGGCGAGCGAAGGTAATCTACCCCTGCGCGCCGGCATGAGCGCCGATATCGAGATTGACACCGGCCACAGGCGTCCCCTGCATGGCTTCTTCCGTTCGGCACTGTGGTTGCTGAATGACGGGTCAGTTCCTGCTGCCCATTCCCGAGGCGTGCAGTGACAACGCGGCCAGGGCCTGCCGATACCGCACTCAGCCGCGGGTTGATTACGGTCTCCGTCATGCTCGCCACCATCATGCAGGCGTTAGATACCACCATCGCCAACGTGGCCCTGCCAAACATGCAGGGCTCCATGTCGGCAACACAGGACCAAATCTCTTGGGTGCTGACCTCCTACATCGTAGCAGCAGCCATTATGACGCCGCTGACCGGGTACCTGGCCTTGCGGTTCGGGCGGAAGCGTCTGTTCCTGGGCGCCGTGGCGGGCTTCACGGTTGCCTCGATGCTGTGCGGCGCAGCCCAGTCACTGCCGCAGATGGTGTTGTTCCGGTTGTTGCAGGGCGTCTTCGGCGCCAGTCTGGTGCCGCTGTCACAAGCGGTGTTGCTGGACACTTATCCCCGTGAACAGCATGGTTCCGCCATGGCCATGTGGGGCGTCGGTGTCATGGTAGGCCCGATTCTGGGGCCAACACTCGGCGGTTATCTGACGGAGGTCTACAGCTGGCGCTGGGTGTTCTATATCAACCTGCCGTTTGGCATCCTCGCGCTGCTTGGCATTCTTGCCTTCCTGCCTGAGACGGAACGGGATCGTGGCCGTCCTTTTGACATCTTCGGCTTCGCTTTGCTCGGCCTGTCCATCGGTGCCTTCCAAATGATGCTTGATCGAGGCGAGTCGCAAGACTGGTTCTCATCCCCGGAAATCGTCGGCGAGGGCGTGCTGGCGGCTCTATTAATGTACATGTTTCTTGTCCACATGTTCACTGCCAACCACCCTTTCATCGAGCCCGGTCTGTTCATGGACCGTAATTTTGTCATCGGTCTGTTGTTCATATTCATCATTGGCGTGATTCTGTTGGCGACCCTCGCGCTCATGCCACCTTTTCTTCAATATCTGATGGGATTTCCGGTAATCACTACCGGCCTTGTTCTTGCTCCGCGGGGTGTCGGGACGATGGTTGCCATGGTTGTGATCGGCCGCCTCATGGGCAAGTTGGATACACGCATTATGATTTTCGTTGGCCTTGCACTGACCGCTGTATCGCTGTGGGAGATGACCGGTTTCAATACGAATATCGGCGTTTGGGCGATCATGCGGACGGGCATCACCCAGGGACTCGGCCTCGGGTTCATCTTCGTGCCGCTCAGTACTATCACCTTCGCGACGCTGGCACCTCATTATCGTAACGAAGGCGCAGCCATGTTCAGCCTGATGCGCAATATCGGTAGCAGCATCGGGATATCCATCGTTGTAACACTGCTGGCGCAGGGCACGCAGGCGAATCATGCCGTGCTCGCCGCTGACGCCACCTGGTTCGATCCCATGCTCCAGGCGCCTTGGATGCCTCCGATCTGGAACCCCGGGACTACCGCCGGCACTGTTGCCTTCAACGGCGAGATCACTCGACAGGCAGCGACCATCGCCTATCTTGCCGACTTCCATCTTATGATGTGGGTGACGCTGCTGGCAGTCCCTCTCCTCTTTCTACTGCGCAGCCCACCAAGGGCCATACCAGCATCGACGTCGTGCTGAGTTGCATTTTGAGTTCGTCGCCAGAGTATACCCGAACGGCACCCAACGATGACGGCGGCGGCCTCAATTAATCATTTGGCAAGCTTGGATACCGACAGCTTGGATAGGACGCAAGACGCTGATTGTCGCGAACCGGCCCGCGAATGAGTTGCCCAGAGGTCTGCCAACGTTATTTTGCGCTGTAAGAATCGTAACTCCCAAGCCCCCCACCGTGAGCAAAAAAGGCGCTCGTGGAGGTACGGCAGGGCCAGCGTTATCCGGATAAAGGATCGTGTCCCATTGCGTGGTGTAAGAACTGCGTGCCGGTTGTCGGGTCCCCTTGTGGGTCGGGCTGATCAGATCACCATTGCGGGCAAGCCGATGGCGAGATCATCGCTGATGCGGGCCATGGTTTCCAGGGTCATGTATCGGCCGCGCTGAACCGCCCATTCGTCATTCTGTTCCAGCAGGATGGACCCCACGAGCCTGAAGATCGCCTCGTCGTTGGGAAAGATCCCCACGACATCGGTCCTGCGCTTGATCTCGCCATTGAGCCGCTCCAGGCCATTGGTGGAATGAAGCTTCACCCAGTGCTCCGGGGGGAAGCTCATATAGGCCAGCACGTCGGTCTCGGCCTCGTCCATGAACCGTCCCAGCTTTGGCAGTGTCGGGCGCAATTGATCGGCGATCTTGCGCCATTGGGTCTTGGCGGCCTCGGCGGTGTCCTGGGCGAAGGCGGTGCCCATGAAGGCCGCGACGACGCGCCGACTGCTCTTGCCCGCATGGGCCAGGGCGTTGCGCATGGTGTGCACGCGGCAGCGCTGCCATGATGCGTTCATCAGCTTGGTGACGGCGGCCTTGATGCCCTCATGGGCGTCGGAGATGACGAGTTTGGTGCCACGAAGCCCGCGCCGGCGCAGCTTGCGCAGGAACTCGGTCCAGAACGTCTCCGCTTCGGAGGGACCGATATCCAGGCCCAGCACCTCGCGCCGGCCATCGGTGTTGACGCCGACCGCGATGATGACAGCGACCGAGACGATACGGTGGTTGCGGCGAACTTTGACATATGTCGCATCGAGCCAGACATAGGGCCAGTCGCCCTCGATCGGACGATCGAGGAAGGCTTTGACCCGGTCATCGATCTCCTCGCACAGCCGGCTGACCTGGCTCTTGGAGATGCCTGAGCCGCCCATGGCCTTGACCAGATCGTCGACCGAACGGGTCGACACGCCCTGGACGTAGGCGTCCTGGATGACCGCGATCAGGGCTTTTTCCGCCATGCGCCTGGGTTCCAGGAAGCTCGGGAAGTAGGAACCCTTGCGCAGCCTGGGGATCCTCATGGACGCAAGCCATATCGCGACGGGCGTCGAGGACCCCGACTGCGACACCGGCCGCCCGGTCCGTGACCTTTGCGTGGCCACCCGCGCCTGGCTTCTGGGTCTGCGCGCCGCGGTCGGACCACGCCCTGGGGATAGCCCGCGCCGGCACCGCGCTGGCGATGCTGACGACCGGCCTAGCCGCCTCGGCACAGGCACAGGTGCCAGTCACCATCACGCAGGTCGCCGCCGAGGGCACGCAATTCCGCGTCGCCCTCAGCGATGGTCGTGTCCTCCGATCACCCGACCTCGTCGGCGCCCGCCTTGCCATCGCCACCCCGGTTGGTCCGATCACGATCCGCATCGACGCGGTCGAGCGCGATCCCGACGCCCGGACCGATGATGTCTGGCTGCACACACTGCTGGTCGAGCAACCAGACGGCACGGCCGTCAAAGCCACCACCCTGACCGGCATGTCAATCGATCTCTCCGGCAACCATGGCATTCAGGCGGCAGACGCCCTGCCCGACCAGACTTTCGAGGCGGGCTGGACGGCCGAGGGCGCGGTATGAGTGAACCACGTCCGGGTGAAGGAGAACACCTCGCTGGCCAAACTGGCGCTTTCCTGTCCCCGACTGGCAGCCCGCCTTGGTGCGACCTGCACACCCGAGGCGGCCCGTTGGGCTGGCGCGCTGCTGTTCAACCGATCCAGGCCGTGAGGAGGGTACAGCCATGGTAAACGCAATTGTGAACCAAGCCATTGATATCGCAGTCTACCCATCTCCAGCGAAGGTTAGACGTGGGTTCCTTTCCCCACGCCACCTTTCGCCGGAGGGACTCTCTCTCCGGTTTGGACAACCCAAAAAGTCGCCAGTGTTCCGCAGGGTTCTTGGAAGGGGTGTTGACCTCGCCGGCCCTGGGATGCCCGAAATTCTCTCTCTGGGGGCGGTTTCTCTCCGAGGCTGTTGACTTGGGCGATTTAGTACCAACTGGCAACCCATTGATATAGATTTGATTTTTCTGGCGTTGGCGTCGGAAAGTTGAGGTCCGGTATGGGTGGGCGATGAGTGCTGTGCGCGAATCGTACGATTCCGGCTGTTCAGCACTCGCGCGCGGCTCCGGTGCGCGAGCCCCCGCACCCATCTCCAGACGCGAGCCCGAGACCGGCAACAGGGTGGTCACGCCGCCCATTCCGCCGAGAGCGCTTCCGCCTGCTGCAGGACGTTCTGCACTGCCGCATCCTGCAGATCGGGCAGGCAGCGGCACGTGTGCACTGTCGAAGGTTCCATTATTTCTCGCTGCAATGAGATCCGGGCATCTCGGCCCGGAATGCGGCGCATCCAACGTGCCCACTGACCAGGGTTTCCCCGCTTCAATGAGGTCCGGGCCTTTCGGCCCGGAATACGCCGTCGGTGCTGGTGTGCATGGGCCGGGATTTCCCGATGCTTCAATGAGGTCCGGGCCTTTCGGCCCGGAATACGCCGGGGTGCTGTCCAAGATTGCTACGGCTGAAACGCTTCAATGAGGTCCGGGCCTTTCGGCCCGGAATACGCGAGAATGTAGCCGTCTGGGTCGATTACATCCGTGCTTCAATGAGGTCCGGGCCTTTCGGCCCGGAATACGATGCGTGCCGCCGATGGCAACCGGGATGATGTGTTCGCTTCAATGAGGTCCGGGCCTTTCGGCCCGGAATACTCTGACGCGTGGGGCGTGTCCACCCAGACCGTCTAGCTTCAATGAGGTCCGGGCCTTTCGGCCCGGAATACCTAGCGTGCCATACCGATCGCCGCCGTCACCCGTGCGCTTCAATGAGGTCCGGGCCTTTCGGCCCGGAATACTGCCGGCGTCTTACCCCCCAGAGCCCAAAAAGAAAATCCCCCAATCCGCGAGCACTCCTGCCCGGCCGTCTCGGCCGTTCAGCCGAACGCCCGGAAAATTCCGATTCACACTGACAAAGATCAAGTCACCCACACAAGGGTCACCGTCCGCGAGCGGTCCCCGGGATTTCCGCGCCACCTCACCCCTCGCGTGACACTCGGCATTATATCACAATCGCCTCCCGCACGATCGGAGTGAACGTCCGGCCCAGGCTTTCCACCGCCACCTCCACGTTATCCGCCGGCCCGACATCAATGATGATGACGTGATCCTCCTCCTGCTTGATCAACCACTCCAGCGCCGCGCCGAGGTCCGCCCGCCGCCGAGCCGTCAACCGGCACTGGAACACGGACAGTTGCAGCCAGCGTCCGTACCCATTCATCGCTCGGAACACGCGCCGCCAGCGCTTCGGGTCGCCTATATCATACGTCACGATATAGACCCTCTCATGCGAGGGCGTGCGAGCCATGCCGTCACCTCGGAATATAATGCGGATACGTCGCGATCTCACCGGTCAGGTGGCGCACCAGCAGCCGAGCCTGCACGTGCAGCATGCGCCGCATCGACACCTGGTAGCCGAACACCGGATGCGACAATTCCTGGTCCAGCCGCCGTTCCCACCCCGCGATCAGCGCCCGCCGCCCCGGCGTCGTCAACGCGCACCCGCCGGCCGACCGGATGAACGCGTCTGAGCCGAGTTCGCCGTTGTTCACGGCCATCAGCACCGTGGAATCGGCCAGGATCGGCCGGAACGGCTCCATCATATCCAACGCGAGCGCCGGACGCCCCGGCCGCTCCACATGATACAGCCCGACCCAGGGGTCCAGCCCGGCGATTTCCAGCGCGGTCGCCCAGGTGCGGGTCAGCAGCGCATAGCTCAGGGAGAAGCACGCATTCAGCGGATCAGCCGGCGGGCGGCGGGAGCGGTTGGTGTAATCGAACGTGCCCAGGGCACGCGCCGCATCGGTGAACAGCGACGGAAACGCCTGGAAGTACAACGCGGCGGCCTCACCCTCGGTGCCCAGCAACGCGGCACGATCGGCCCCCTGCCCGGCCTTTTCGGCCAAATGGCGCAGCCGTTCCATCAGACCCTCCCGCTCGGCTGCCTCACCGCGCCAATTGCGGCGCAGAAACGTCCTCTGGTTACGGATTTTCGCCGCCACCAGGTCGCGGGCAAACCGCATCGCCCGCAGCGGCTCCGCTGCAACCGAATACTGCGCGCGGCGGGCTACGGCACTGCGGGGACCACGACTGCCGGTGGTTGCGAGGAACCAGAAGCCGGAACTCATCCACGCAATCGGGATTTCGCGGCGGACGGCTTCGTGCAGCGCCGGGGTCGTCAGCGACACCGGACCGGCGAGCACCAGTTCGCTGACTTTGCCAAACGCCACCTTGCGGTCGGCCTCGCCGTCGACCGCGATGACGAGTTGCTCGCCCGATCGGCCGATCCGTGCGCCGGGGGTCTGCACATACAACGGCATGGCGGCATCGGCGGGTGGTGGCGGCGTGCGCGGCACGTCGCCCGAGCGGAACAGGTTGACCTCATCGGGCAGACAGATTGGCAGCAACGAACACAGCGTGCATTTTGGGCTGTGATCGAGCGGCGGGGGAATGTGCCGCGCCGCGGCGGTAAGGCGCAGGTCGGAGGCGGCCGCAAGCGCGGTGGCGAGCAACTCGTCCGTCAGTGGGATGCGCACCCGCTCGCGGCTTTCGACATACCACAGGGCGCCCTCCGTGCAGGTGTAGCCGGCTTCGCGCAGCAGCAGGCCCTGGATGGCGATCTGCACGCGCTCGGGCAAATAGGCGCCCTCGGCAACGTGCGGGCGGTGGCCCTTCTTGTGGTCGACGGGGATGGCAGCGCCATCCGTCAGCGTCAGCACATCCAGTTCGGCGATCAGACCAAGCCGCTCCGAGGCGAGGGTGATCCGGCGTGTTTCCATATCCGGAGGGTCGGGTTCAGAGGGATCGGGCGCCGGCGGGCCGGACTGGCGGCCGCGCGCGTGGACACGATTACCCTGCGCGGTGTCGGCGTTCTCAGCCCATTGGCCTTCGACCCATTCGAGATAGGCGAGGCGGGGGCAGTAGACCCATTCGTTGACCATCCGCGCGGGGATGAGTTGCTCGTCTGGGTTTGCTGGTGGTGCGGGGAGGGAGAGGCTGGGTTGGGTGGTCACATCTCCGCCCCCAACGTCACATTCATGAACTTCCCGTTCGACACCCGGCGCGACCGCATGACCTGTGCGATGCCATATGCCGAACGTTCGGACGACTCCATCGCGGCTAGGTCCCGAGCCAGCAGAGTCTCGATCCCGGGCAGAGCCAACGGTTCCGTCCAGATCGGCCAGAGGTAATGCCGAGTACCCTCGGTCCGCAGGCTGCCGACCGCCTCCAACACGTACTCCCCGGCCACGCAGGGAAACGACAACAGCCCGACCGCCGCCAGCCGATTCGCGCCATGCGTGGTCCGCGCGGCCCCCGACTTGCTGGGGTTGCCGAAGCGCAAGGCATAGCGCTGATCGTCGGCCGGGTCCCAGCGGAAGCTGTCAGTCTCATCAACCCGCGACCACGGGGCGAACAGTGCCTCCACCATCTTGCTTGACCCGGTTGGCGGCACCTTGGGCGGCTTCTCCCCCCGCTTGGGTTTTACCGAAGGCGCCGGCAACCTCGGCACACCGATCAGGCGATCCAGGAAGTGCTGATGGCCCTGGCCAAACAGCAGCACCAGCGGGCTCGGCATGACCGTACCGTCCTTCTTGCGCAGGGGATGTTCGGCCGACAATACCGAGACCAGCGCCGCGCCGGTGACCGTCGCACGCTGGTCCCGGACGATGGTCCGATACGCGTCGGCCGAGAACTTCACATCCCGCGGCACAGCCTGGTTCGACGCTTCCGGCACCAACCGATACGCCCCGGCGATCGCCAGCACCCCCTCATCCGCCGCCGTAGCAATATCATCCTCGGTCACAGCCGCGTCCAACAGCAACTCCGCTGTCCAGGGCCGCCCCGTCCATCGCACCCGCGGGTGCCAGTCCGGCCGCACCTGGTCCAGCGCCCGCAGAAGGCCCAGCAGCGCCATGAACGCCAGCAGGTTGTTCGCCTCCAACCCGCGCAGGGTCAGGCAGGTCGCAACTAGCGCGTCATTCAAGGGGGACCGCGCGTTCATGACCTCCGCTCCTGCTCCGACTGGCGATGATCGGCGAGGCGCAACAGTGCCTCCAGATGCGCGAGGCGCCAGGGGCCGTGGCGCCGATGCACAGAGTCATAAAGCGCGAGCCAGCGAGCGGTCAGCGCAGGCGCCGACAAGGCCGGCTTGCCAGTGACCGGGCCATCGCCGGTATCAGCCTTGAACGTGTCGCCCTCCGGCGGCCAGGATACCCCCGGAAACAATGGCCGGCCCCAGCCGTGATGCGTGCCGACCAGCCACAGCACGAGTTCCGGATCATGCGCGGCGGCGAAATCCGGATGCGCCTCGGCCATTCGAAGCGATGCGACTTCGTGGCGCGCGTCCTTCGGCAATCCGGCGCGCGCACCATGGGCAGACGACGGCACGCGCCCGCTTTTCGCGAGTACCGCACCGCCGACCGCCGCCAGTTCGTCGCCCCCATACAAATAGCGCTGGAACGCGGGGTGCGCCTTGCCCGCGTCGTGCATCCGCGCGGCCAGCAACAGATCACCGCGCATCGACCCATCCAGTCCCAGGCGATCCGCAAACCGCTCGGCCATCGCATGGACGCCGTTGGTGTGCGCGTCCAGCCTGCGGGGCAGGCTGGCGGCCAGGGACGACTGATCGTCCTCGGAGACCGCGTCGGACGCCACGAACGTCACGGTCAACGGCACACCCGCCTGGTTACGGGTCACCTTGCCGGTTGTTCGCCCGGAGGCCGTCCGATCCCCGCGACCGATCAGATCACGCTGGGCGGCGGTCCAGTTCTCGCGATCGAGCAGGTCGCGCAGGACGGCGTTATCGGACATGTCGGCATAGGCCGAGCGCTGCTCCAAGGTGATCACGTCGCCAGTCAGACGCAGAATGCGTTGCCGGCCGGCACGTGCCATGGCGCGATCGGCCACATCCTCCACCGGGGCCGCCGATCTGGGATTCCACCCCCATTGATCCGCGCCACCGCGCTGGCAGGATACGACGATCGTATCGCCGGGACTCAGGGCCCATCGCGCTTCTTCGATCTCCCCGACGCGCCAGATGCGAAAGGCATGGTCCGTGACGGTGCGCTTGGCCTCCTCGCCGGCCTCCGTCCCGCGCCCCTCGACATCCGCCACGTCCCCCGTGGCCGATCCGGCCAGCCAACGGCGCGCCTCGTGCAGCGGCACGGACATTACCTCGCCGGCCACCGGCGGGCACGCCGCGATCCAGTCCGCCCAGGCCGCCATGTCGTCCGGATCGAGTTCCTGCCGCCACACGACTTGCACATCGGCCGGGGATGAGTCAGGCCCGTGCAGATATAGCGGCACAGCCGGATCAACGGCCGGTGGTGGCCGAGTTTGCGCCCACAGGCGTGCGTCACGGGGCAGCAACAACGGCGCGTCCGCGCGCGGCGCCAGCAACGACCCCAGACCGCCGGGCACGGGCATCCAGGCATCGGACGCCGTGATCCCAAAATCGATCGTGCTGCCGATCGCTTTCAGAAACAGCCAAGTCTCGCGCGGCGCGGTGCCGTAGATCGGGTCATTCGCCCGCGCGCCGGTCTGCTCGTTCCCAGCCACGATTACCGCCGGCGCGGTCTTATGCCGGCCCGTCCGGTTCAGCCGGCCAAAGCGCTGTCGGAGACAGTCCAAGGGCGCGATCTCGGTCACCAGTGCGTCGAAATCGAGATCGACCCCAGCCTCTATGCATTGGGTCGCAACGACGTAGAGTGGGCGCTCGCCGTCCCTATCCCGTCCCGCGCGCATGCGGGGCAGCAGGTCGACCAGCACATCCTCGCGGTCGACATCACGCGTGCGGCCGATCAGCAGCGCGACATCGACGGTCTTCTCCAGTTCACGTTTCAACCGGTCATGGATGGCGCGCGCGCGTCCGACCCGGTTGACCACGATCCCGACAACATGAGCGGTCTTTCCCACCCGCATCGCCTGCTCCGCGCACACCTCCTCCAGCGGACGCCGCCCGGCATCGACCAGTTCGGCCGGCTTGGCACTGGTCAGCCGCCGGGACAGGGTCGGGTCGGCATGGTCTTGCTCGTCCAGACGGAACGAGACCTCGCCCCCGGGCGTCGCTGTCATCGGCACGACCTGGAATGGCGGCGCGGCCAGCACCCCACCCCAGGGCGGGGCGACGAGGTCGGCCAGGGTCTGGCGGAACGGTTGCGACAGATGCGCCTCATCCAGCAGGATCAGCGTGTCGCATCCCAGCAACCCGGCATGAATGGGCCGCATCCCCGGGGAAACGCCGTAGCCTCGGAACAGCAGGCGCGATCCGACCTGATCGACGGTGGAGACCAGAACCGTCGGTTGTGCGGGGGTGCGCGCCCAGTCCGGCTCCCGCGGCAATCCACCACGCAGGCGGGCGACGGCGAGCGGCGGTCCGCCGTCTTCGGACAAGTTGCGCAACGCCCGGGCCACGAGGGCGAGCGCGCCGTCACCGGGCGCGTGTTCCAGCGCATTGGCAATGCGTTGGGCGCGTGCGAACGCGTCATCCACCACCAGACGCCGATCGACGACGAAGGCAATGCGCACAGGTGTTTGGCGCTGTTCGATCGGCTGGCGTGCGTGAAGGGCCAAGCTGAACACCGCGACGTCGATGGCGGCGGTCTTGCCGCACCCGGTCGGCACGTCGAGCGCCCTCGGCCAGCCCTGATTGGCTACCTCCTTAGCCAGACGGGCCTGCCAGGGAAACGGTGGCACCCCATGGATCGCCTGAAAATAGGCAGGGAAATCGTCCGCGGTCAGGTCCGTCATGGCGTTTCGCCGTCCGTCAAAGGCAGGCAAAGCCCAAAGCCCGCGAACCGGCCCGCGCCCAGCACAATCGGGCCGGTCACCGGTTCGGCGAAGCGCAGCACGACATGGCGTCGGGGTCGGTTCGCGAATTTCGACCCTTTGGGAAAGCTCCAGTCCGGGCGGGATTTGTTGCCACGGGCGGGGTAGGTGGTTTCGGCACCAGTGAGCGCGGTGTGTTTGTGAATTTCGATCTCGATCGGGTCCGGCAGGCCGATATTGCGGCAGGATCCGGCGAGAATCGCGGCGGTCTCGGCGGGATCATCCGTGCTCGGGAATCGATCCAGCAGCACCGGGGTGGCGCTGGCCCAGGCGCGCGCGGTGGCACACCAGCGGTCGGGTCGCAACGATTTGCGGACCGGATCGGGGCTGCGGGCGACCATCCATATATGGGTCCGCGTCAGATGAACGGATGCCTGGGGTGACTCCTGTCCGATGTCGGCAAAGGCGGCGATCGCGTGCAAGGCGGCCTGTCGATCATCCGCTGCCAAGCCGCGCGGCAGGACGATCGCGAAGCCCAGCAGGCGGCCGTCCGAATAGGGCCAGCCAACATTCTGAAGCGGCAAGATCGCCACATGCCGATCGTGGGTCGGTGCCCCATCGGTCGTGTGACCGGACAGGACTGCGGGTGCCGGTTGCGGACCCAGGGACATCAAAGCGTGGCGAACCCGCGTTGCCACATGCGCGAAGCCGAGAATATCTGGGACGAAGGGCCCGTCGTTATCCTCGAAGATAAACCAGTCCTCTCGGCCACCGAACCAACTTTGCCGAGCCACCAGCGCCTCCTGCGATTGCGGCGGCTCGTAGCGCTGGGTCGCGCCGACCCGGGGCCGCTCGTCGTTGTGGAGCCAGTCCTGCAAGCGTTGCAGCCGCCCGGGATGAGGAACGCGCAGCGGGACACGCCCCATGGACGAGGGCTGCCAGAGGCGTTGCGTGTTCGGGATACAGTCATCGTGGAACCGCGCGCGGACCAGCGACGCGGAATGGCCGATCGCGGTAACGCGTTGAGCCAGGCGGTCGAGGGCGGCGACGGTCGTGGTGTCAGACGACGCTGCCCAGAACAGGCGCAGGGCGGTCTGCTCGGGCCTGATTGCCCAAAAACTGCGCCCCTGCCGTCGGCGTTCGGGGAACCGGGAAATCCAGACGCCGTGCTGATCGTTGGGCGGCACAAACACCGTCGCGCTGTCGCGTTCGGCGATCCGGTCCGAGGCGTCCGCCTCGATCACCGGCGCGTCCTGCCGCTCCAGCCAGTGTAGCGCCTGCTCCTCGGTCTGATCGCATCCTCCGTCACCCCAGGCCTGTGCGAGGGCTGAAAAGACACGCTCCGGGTGCGGCGGCCATTCTTCAGACGAGCCATCAGGCAAGGCCGCGCGATACAGGCCGGTGAGGAGCTCGATCTCCATGCACAGCATGGCCGGATCACTCGTCGTCCGCTTCTGCCTCGCCCGTTAAGGCCAGGTCGCGGCTTTTTCGTACCAGGTCGAGCAATTTTTCCTGCGGCAGCAACAAGAGGTCGGAGTCTCGCATCGCAAGGCCCTCGGCCGCGGCCTGTGCGGCCAACGCTGTGAACAACGCGCATGCCGCCGGCAGATCGATGGACAGCGGTTCGGTGCGGCCGTCACTCTTGACCCATTCGAATCCTTTCGGTTCGTCGGGGTCGGGTACCAGATCGCATCGACTGCGCAGGCCATAGCCTGCCTGGTCCTGCGCGAGGCAGGCGATCACCCCCAGGGCCGCGAGGGCGGCATGGGCTGCCTGATCGGCGGGCGATGGCTTGCCCGGACTGCCGAGGAAGCGCAGGCGGCGCAGGGCAGGCAAAGACAGGACAAAACTATGCGTAACGTAATCCACGCTGACACCGAGGGGTGTCACGCTTGGTGCGATATTTGAGTGGTTGATTTCAGAAGGCTTGATTGCGCCCTTGTCCCTTTCGGTTGCCATCCGCCAGTCGCCACCGGGAAGTTTCACGACGCGCACGCCACTGCGAATACCCAGCGGGTCGATGCGGCTTCCTGTCCGCTGCCCGGACGCCTTGCCATCCTCGGTCGCGACGTTCACCCCAACGATCTCCGATACCACCGCGCGCGGGAACTTTGCCCCCAGCCCTCCTCCCTGACCGGTCGAGTTCCAGGCCCCGAAGACCAGTGTGGACGGAGACAGCCGATAGATCGCGGCGGCTGATTGCGGCTTCGCAAGCACGAGCGCCTTGCCTTCATCCGTGCTTCCGAACGGCTTCCCGCCCAACATCGAATCTCGGATGATCGCATCGAACACCCGATGCGGCGCCAACAAAGCGTCAACGACCCCGATATCGGCCAGGTCGTTGCTATTTTCAAACGTCACCGCGATCGTCGGGAACCGCACCCCGCCCGCGGCGCGCAGTTCGCCGAGCGCATCCTCAAGCCGGTTTGCCTGGCTTTGTACGCTGTCGATCAGGACGCACAGCACGTTGTCCGCGCCGAGCCGACGGCGTTCGAAGACATGCCGCGCGAGGTCCGTCCGTCCGATGCCCGGATAGGTAGGCGGAAACAGCTTGTCACCAGGCCCGCCCACGGGTTGCATGCGCCGGACTCGCCTGATGGCCGCAGCCTCCTGAACCTGGTCCAACCATTGCGTGGGGGTCATCCAAAATCTCCAAGTCGTCAAGGTTCGAACGTTGAACCACGCATGGTTACCGGACGAATTCGCCGTGTCAAAAAAAGCCGATTGCGGGTAGCGTACATGACAGAGTGTCTCATGTCATCCGCATAACCACCGCATAACCTTCGCAAAGTGCCAATCGAGCACCTTGCATTATCGTGGCAGCGTCTCCGCTGCGACACTTTCAGCCCAAACTCGATCGTTGTGCTTCCCATTCCGGGAAGTTCATCGGGAGCACGGACGCCAGGGTCAAACGCTCGTGCCGCCCGTCGAGAATCGCCTCCACGATCTCCGGTGCCAGCAACGTCAGCCGCAGCACCCGGCTGACATACGACGTGTTCAGCTTCTCCTGACGCGCGATGTCGGAGACCGAGCAGGCCGCCCCCGTCTCCAGCATCCGCTTCCACCGGAACGCCCGAGCCAGCGCTTTCACCAAAGCCGGGTCGCCGCGCGTGACCGAGACGTCCGCCGGCATACGGGACCTTGCATCGGTCGCCACCCCATCCGGCGAGATGATCATCTTCCGCCCACCCCGCCGCCGGATCGTCAGCGGGACACACACTGTGACCGTCGTCATGCCGCCCTCCGTTCATCGCCGCCGGCGACGCCAAGCTCCCGCGCCAACCCGGCCAGGCCCTCGAGGTTCAGTTTGATCTCCGCCCCGGCGTCGCTGACCGTGACGCGGCGCTTTACGATTGACCGACTCAAATCGCCGATCATCCCTGTTCCTTGGCCTCGAACGCGCGGATGAATACGATGATCTCGTCTATCCTGTATACACTGGGGCCGTTGAGACCGTTTCCATGGCGTGGATCGTAATGTTCGCAATATGCGGCGGCAAGGCGGTACCCCTCGGTAGATGAAGCGCCCAGCCACAGGTAAAGATGGAGGCCCCCCTCCACCAAAAATAGGTCAAGGCTGCGGATCATGCGCACCGACGTCCAATGAATATTCTTTCGGTCGTTCTGAAACGCTTCAAGGCTGGCATGTAGGCTTTCCGCGCGAGTTCGTGGGATATTGGGATTGAATACGTCTACGCCGGCCAGAAGCTCTCGCGCCTCACAGGAAAGCGCCGCCGTCTCGTCTGTCAGTCCCGATCCACGCGAGGATGCAGTTCTGGCAATGAAAATGCCGAATGAGCGGAGTCGGTTCGGTACCTCGAACCATTTTTTCAGCACCGTCAGTCGGGTTAGGCTAGCATTGCCGCCTTCATGGATGTCGGTGATGATATTCCGCAATTTATGGGAAACATCATTGCCAGATGTTTGGGCGAATCGCCGCGCGGGACGGTCCTGTGTGGACTTCATGGGTTCCCCTATTGCTCAGATTGGTCAGTAGGCTGGCGCTCTGTTCGTGGGATACCGGAAATGTCTCCATCAAACAGCGCCTAGACTGCACGACCGTCGGCACGGGATCGGCGAGCCTTCGTCACCTGCGTGCCAGTGAAGTTTGGTGGACGGGTGTTCTCTACGGCGAGATCGCGCAGGTGCTCCTCCCAAATCACCGGAAACGGTTCGAGCAGTGCCTGCAGCGTGATCCCCGCCGCCTGCCGCCCATCCAGGATCACCTCCACGATATCCGGCGCCAGCAACGTCAGCCGCAGCACTCGGCTCACATACGACGTGTTCAGTTTCTCCTGACGGGCGATGTCGGACACCGAGCAGGCAGCGCCGGTCTCCAGCATCCGCCGCCATCGGAACGCCCGTGCCAGTGCCTTCACCAGGGTCGGGTCACCGCGCGTAACCGCGAAGTCCGCCGGGGTACGCGCCCCTGCCGGTGCTGCCACCCCGTCCGGCGAGATGATCATCTTCCGCCCACCCCGCCGCCGGATCGTCAGCGGGACGCACACCGTGACCGTCGTCATGCCGCCCTCCGTTCTTCGCCGCCGGCGACGCCGAGTTCCCGCGCCAACCCGG
>DIUL01000170.1:3224-9780 GCA_002422345.1 Acetobacteraceae bacterium UBA6159 | reverse complement strand
GATTGACCGGACAGCAGTGATACCGAACTGTTCAGAATACTTGCGCCCCGGATCTGGGAGATCGACGACGGCGTCGACACCGATGAGAACCGGCCGGCCGTCAGCCGTAAACCGATCGCCTGACGCCTCCAGCCCGGGTCCCGCCCTCATGTCCTGGCAACCGCCCGCGCGGCAACCTTGAGGAACCACACGCCGGACCAGATGGCCACCGCCAGATCGACCACGCTTGGGGTCGCGGGACGCCTTGCTGGGGGGCGGAAGCTGCTGGTGGGGCCGGCCTATGTCGTGCTGTTCCTGAAGCTGCTGATGGCGTGAACGGTGGTGGTTCTTCCGCTTGCACGGCGTGAGGCGCCGGCGAAAGTCAGGGGGGTCTCCGTCGCCTCGCCCCTGGCTGTCCCGCATTACGTGGCTAGGCCGAAGCCACTGGCGATGGCGGGGTCTGGGTGATGCGTTATTCGATACAGAAGCCGCTGAACGCGCTTGGCTCCCGTGCACCCCAGCGCGAATGCTCCATCACGCGGACAGAACAACCCCCCGCGGATGGAGGACCAGATGACCACCACCCCGAAGACCAACGAAGCCGCCCTGGCCGCCTTCATGGCGGACAAAGCCGAGATCGACACCTTGCTGGCCCGGATCGCCGCCGCCAGCGAGGACCATTTCGGCACCAACCCCGAACGCGTGACCTGGGGCGACGCGGGGAGCCTCGGCTTCGTCACCGAGCGCCTGAAGGAGATCACCGAGTTCCTCCGGGTCTGAACCATCCCCCCGGCGACGGCCCCGACCGGGTGCGCCCTGGCGGGGCTCCGGGTCGTAGGAGGGCGGGGGTCGCCCTCCCTACCGAGGGGACCCGATCATGACGCAGACAACCATCAAGCTTTCCGACACCGCCCGCGCCGTGCTGGAACACGCCGGGAGCCGCGAGGACCATCTGGTCCGTCCTCCATCCCTTCCCGCTGCCGCCCGTGATCAGGTGATCCGATCCTTGCTCAGCAAGGGGCTGGTCGAGGAAGTGCCGGCGCCGATCACCGACGCCGCCTACGCTTGGCGCACGGGCGAGAACGGGGCGGTCCTGATGCTGCGCGCGACCCCGGCCGGTGTCGCGGCGATCGGGCTGGTGGACACCACGACCGACGCCCCGACCGCCCCGCCGACGTTGGACGACGAGGCCACGGAGGACGCGGTGGGACGCGAAGCCGCGGCGGTGGCCGATGCCCTCGACGCCGCGCCCACGGCGCCCGCACGTGCCACCCTGCGGCAGGCGGCGGAAGCGGTCCTCGCCGCCTGGACCGATGAGACCAACCGCGAGATCGACATGATCGCCGCCCTGGAAGCACCCATGGCGGCGCTGCAGATGGCCCTGGCTGGCAAACCCGCCCGCCCCATCGGCACGCCGCGTGTCCCGCGCGAGGGAACCAAGCAGCAGGCGGTGCTGGCCCTGCTCCGCCGCGAGGAGGGCGCAACCATCGCCCAGATCATGGAGACCACCGGCTGGCAGAGCCACACGGTGCGTGGCTTCCTCGCCGGGTTGAAGAAGAAGGGCACCCGGGTCGATGTGCTCGACCGCATCCGCCAGGTCGGGCCGAACAAGGACGGCGCTAAGGGGTCCCACAGCATCTACCGCATCGCCGAGGCCGGCTGATGCGGTCCGACGACTCCACCATTGGAGGGGTCCGTCATGATGGCTTCCTTGTGCGCTTTGTCGGGACGTTTCCACATGTGAGCTCGGTATCAAACAATAGCAAGCATATGTCCGTTGCCTTGGCTCAGCGCTGAACCTTGCCCCAATCGGATCAAAAAAGGATGCCGCTTTGCGATGTCATGGGCCGGACAAAGCCCACTGGGAGTCGCAAGAACGGCTCGGTGTCGACACCGAGCGTGAGGATGCGACCAGGCAACATACCTCCAGGGTGAGCTGAGGGAGTTGGCGGCCCGAGGTGCTCAGGTCAAGCTTGATGACGCCTTCGTCAACCTGGTGGACACTGGCCTCGCCCAGAAAATCACCTTCGTCCAGGCCACCGAAGACCTGTACGCTAGACCTGTACGCTGAAAATTGTAAGTAGATTCCGAGTCTCGATAATGATCAACCATCGGGCTCTCAATAGTCTACTCCATCATCGCTTCGGCATGGGGCGAAAGGCACAGGCATCCCATGTTCTCCGAACCCCGCCCATTCTGGTCGCCACTGGCCGCCGGTATCGGGCTCGGCCTGGTGCTGCTGCTGACCTTCCTGCTGACCGGTCACGGCCTAGGCGCAAGCGGCTTCTTCACCCGTCTTACCGCTTGGTTCGGTGGTGAAATCGCCCGCCCGGCGACAGAAGCAAACATCTACCTTGGCCCCTTTCTCAAGGCGGCGGGCGGCCCCTTGGCGACCTGGATTACATGGGAAGTCATCGGCGTGATGCTCGGCGCATTGGTTGCTGCCGTAACGAGTGGACGATTTCGCGTCAAACTCGACGGCGCGACCAGATTAAGCGGCAGCCGCCGCATCGCATGTGCCATCGCCGGTGGCCTGTTGACAGGTGTCGGCGCGCGGCTGGCGCGCGGATGCACCAGTGGCATCGGACTCTCGGGCGGCGCGACGCTCGGGGTTGCCGCGTTTCTGTTCCTGATCGGCTTTTTTGTAAGCGGCGTAGCGATCGGCTGGCTGGCGCGGAGGATCTGGGCATGACGTTGCCGCTTCTTGATGACGGCGTCGCTTCGGGTCTGCTCTGCGGCCTGCTGTTTGGCTACGTCCTGGAACATGCCGGCTTCGGCAGCCCGCGCAAGCTGACCGCGCAATTCCGTCTCAGCGACTGGTCGGTGTTCAAGGTGATGTTCACGGCGATCGTGGTCGCGGCGATCGGGCTTTACGGGGTGACGGCCACCGAACTGGTGGCCGCCGATGGTTTCTACATCCCAACCACGTTCTTCTGGGCAATGCTGGCCGGCGGCATTCTGGTTGGTGCCGGCATGGCCGTCGGCGGTTATTGCCCCGGCACCTCCGCCGTCGGGCTCGCGACCGGCCGCCTGGATGGACTGTTCTTCATCATCGGGATGATACTGGGAACCGCGGTGTTTGCCGCCGTGTTCGAGCCGATTGCCGGATTCTACTACGCCGCCGAGGGACCAGAAGCACAGACCTTGAGCGCGCTGTTCGGAATACCCACCTGGGCCGTTCTCGGCTTCCTGATCGTGATCGCCGTTCTGGGTTTTCGCCTCGGCACTCGGTTCGAACGCCGTTTTGGAGGCGCATTGACCGCCGGACAATTGAATGATGATGGCGACAAGACAACAGGCGGGTCGGTTGAAACCTCGAACGTACGAACCGGTTGAAAAGGGTCCAACGATGGTTACGAAACACGCAAAATCCACGCTCCTGGCCGGCAGTCTGTGGGCGATCGCCGTGGCGATCCCGGCGACGGCCGCCGCTCCGGCACCCGTTGCTGCGGAAAACACCCCGATTCACCTGGCGCAGGCGGCGGGAAACCCCTGTGGGCCAGGCAGCCCTTGCGCGCCCGGACGGGCCGCTACCACGCGGGGAAACCCGTGCGGCCCCGCCTCGCCCGTCCAGGCCACCACGACGCCTGTCGCGGCCGCGAAGTGGCCCGACAGCTTCACCTCCTATCTCGCGACGGTCCGCAAGTCCATCAGGACGACCGACATGGATGGCTATCTGGCAATAGTGAAGAACCCGGGCAACACGCTGCTACTCGATGTGCGCGAGGATGCCGAGTTCAAGGCCGGACATGTGCCGGGTACGGTCAACATTCCCCGAGGGCTGTTGGAGTTTCAGATCTGGGCCCAGCTCGGGTATCCCAAGACCGTTGACATGAACCACAATATCTACGTGCAGTGCCGCACCGGCGGTCGCGCCACGCTAGCGACGAATGACCTTCGGAAAATCGGCTTCACCAACGTGACCGCCGTCATCATGGACTTTCAGGACTGGAAAACGAAGGGCAACCCGATCAACAATTGATCCGGTATCCCCCCCGGTGTGCCGAGATCCTGATTGATCGCGCCGGCGACATCCGACGTGGAGACCGCCATGCGAGACACCCCGATCCGCATTCCCGACAACGCCAGCCCCGCGGCGACCGGCATGGACGGTCACCTGACCGCCATGCCGCGGCAACTGTCCCGTAACGAGCTCCTCGCCATCCATGACGCCGCGGCGGTCGCCATCGAATGTATCGGCGCGCTGGCCAAAAAGGGCCGGAACCCTGTTACCGAAGTGCTCGCCGGCGCGAACACCGTCGAGGAATGGGCACGGTTTCCGACAGGCGGCGTGATTGACCGGGGCACGCACTGTCAATTCTACTACCACGCCCATGCAACGCACGAGCGCGCCGCCAACGAGCATGGGCATTTTCATACCTTCGTGCGCGCGAAGCGGCCTGCTCGGGAGCCGCCGTCTATCGTCGCGGCAAGTGACGCGGCCTGGATTTCGCACCTCGTCGGCATTTCCACCGATGCGTCGGGTCAGGTCAACCGGCTGTTCACCACCAATCGTTGGGTGACTGACGAGGTCTGGCACGCGGCTGATGCCCTAATCGGCATGCTCGATCAATTTGACATGACCGTGTCGCGGCCTTCACGCGATCTGAATCGTTGGATCACCGCGATTATCCGGATGTTCCGGCCTCAGATCGTCGAACTGATCCGCGCGCGGGATTTGCGGGTGACGCGGTGGCGGGCAATCCATCCGGACGAGGATGTCCTCGAAGATCGGGATCTGCAGGTTACGTCGGAAATCGCTGTCGATTTCCTGACGAAAATCCGCGCCATCGATGCCGCCATGGATCGTGCGTAATACCGACTGACCTTATTTCTGACCGATAGACGAGCACCGGCCCGTCGATTCGCTCGACCCCAAAAGTTGCTCCCCCGTCTTCGCAGTGGCAAGCTTTTGTCTCAGGGCTTCGATTCCGAACGGTTACCCTTCCGAGCCGCCTGATAGCGACCGGCCACCCCCCGCGGCCCGCGCGAGGGGACCAAGCAGCAGACGGTTCTGGCCCTGCTGCGCCGGGACGAGGGCGCGACCATCGCCCAGATCATGGACGCCACTGCCTGGCAATCACACACCGTCAGGGGCTTCCTCGCCGGGCTGAAGAAGAAGGGCACCCAGGTCGATGTCCTTGATCGCGTCCGTCAGGTCGGGCCGAACAAGGTGGGTGCTAGGGGGTCCTACAGCGTCTACCGCATCGCAGGCTGACGCCACGAACCGGCCGCCACCTGCCGCCCGCGGGTGGCGGTGCCGTCGGCCCTGGCTACACCGCTGATGTCACGGTGCCGATGGCGAATCAGCAAGCTGAATGGCCGGCGCCAAACGTGACATTCTCCTGACGATCAGTCTGGACGGAGCAGCGGTTGGACGTGGGAATGTTTCCCACGCTTCACCACTCATCGTCGTCAGCCTGCGCATCCTGCCATACCTCGAACCGGCGCTTGTGTTCGAGGAACAGCGGATGGCGCATGTCCCGCAGGACATCCGGGTCCCACGCCTGCAATGGCGCTGGATCGGGCTCGTCATACAGGGCCATATACAGAGCGGGGTCCTCGTAGATTGACTGTCCCTGCGCCTCTGGGTTGCGCGACATCAGCACGACGGCGTCGAACAGCGCCATCACCGGGTCGATCTTGCCGGTCCCCGCCGCCTGCTTGGTGATGGTGATCGCGTTGCCTTTTGGTTCCGCCTTCGCGTTTCCCACCGCCCAGTCCACGATCCGCTGCGGCGCATGGACCAGCGCCCCGGATGCCAGCTTGATCTCGGTGGTCTTGATCGCCCCGTTCAACGTCCAGCCCTGCGGCACGCCGACGACGCGGTCGTTGCCGGCGATCCCAACCTCCGCCAGGGCATCGACGATGGCGCCGACACCCATCGGGTCGAGGCCCACCTGTGCCAGCAGGCCCGACTGCTCGACCTCGGCGCACAGGGCAGCCACCTGCGTGAACGCGTCCTCCATGTCGTCGACGATGACCAGGCTGTTGACTGGGTCGATCTGTTCGGCGCGGACTGTTCAGCCACGCCATAGAAGCAGGCTTAGCCCGCACTTCTCACACGGGTCTCCGGCCGTTTCTGCCCTGAAGCCAGGCCTTGATCCGGATTGCATCAACAGGCCGAACAACCAGCGAGTGGCTGCCAACCAGGCACACCCCACCTCTCATCGCATCAAGGCGGTGCTGGCCTGGGGCATGGCTGCTTGCGGTGTCTGCTTCGTGCCGGCTCAGGCCCTCGCTCGTCGCTGGAAGACGTGCGCGAGGGCAAACTGGGTATGCGCCAGACCGATCCGGCGCAGCGCGCAGAGCAGCACATAGGCGAACGAGGCAAACCACAGCCGCAGCTGGTTGGCCCGCATCGTGGCCGCCGAGGTGCGATCGGCGAACAGGTCGAGCTGACATTCCTTGATCCGGTTCTCCATCTCGCCACGGGCGCAGTAGATCACCTCATACAAGCGCCTTGCATCGATCGCCGCCGGCGGCAGTGAGGTGACGATGAAGCGTGGATTGGCCTCTTCGTTTGTCCATTCCGTCTTGCCAATGACGTGTCGCGTCCGGCTCCAACTGTCCAGCG
>DIUL01000170.1:0-3213 GCA_002422345.1 Acetobacteraceae bacterium UBA6159 | reverse complement strand
TGCTCAGCGATAAGGCTTTGTTGCAGAAAAATTTTCGCCTATTCAGAGCCCCGATGCACATGATTCGCGTGAGAAATGCGGGTTAGCGCTGCCACGGCCAACGCCCGGGCCCATGACCTTGCATCTGGCGGAGACCAGCGCCCTGGTGGCACCGGGCGCCCATGCAGTGGTCACGCTCGACGAGGCGGGATGGCGCAAACTGGGCGGTCTGCTTGTGGTGCCATCCAATATCAGCCTGCGCCATCTGCACCCTCACCGGACCTGAACCCCGTGGAAAGCACCCGGCAGTTCACGCGCCAGAATTCCTGAACAACCGCGTCTTCGGCCCCTACGAAGACATCGTAGAGGCCTGCTGCGAAGCATGGAACGCGCTGGTCGCAATGCCACATCGCATTCAGGCCATCCCGTCACGGGGTTGGGCCAGAACGGTCAATGCGGAGGTCACTTGGTATCATTCCAAAATCAACCAACCTGCTTTGCTCAGAAGCTGCCAAACGCGGCCGTCCAAACTACGGCGTAAGTAGATTCCGGCGCTATTCCGCACCGCCGCCGCGGAGTACGAAGAACAAAACCCATGTCTACGAAGCGTCGCTAGCGCGGGGCGCTTTCGATAATTTCAGCGCAGGAGAATATAATGCCGGTACAATTTATCGATCTCGGGGGCGCCAACAATACGCTCACGCTGGGTGACGACGACTATATTATTATTGGTACCGATGGCAACAATACCCTCACGCTTGGCAACGGCAATGACAAGCTGACATTGGGTAATGGTAATAATACGCTGACGCTGGGTGGCGGCACGAACCAGATCAAGGCCGGGGTCGGCGACAATACCATAACAGTCAATGGCCTTGGTAGCGTCACGATCGAGTTGGCCGGCGGCAACAACACGGTGACGGTGGACGACGGCCCTGCCTTGATCATGGTCGGCGACGGCCTGAATACGATCGTTGCGGGCGACGGGAAGAATACGATCGAGGCGGGTGACGGCGTTAATACGATTACCACGGGCAACGGCAACAGCGCGATTACTGTCGGAGACGGTGCGGGGAATACAATCGTTGTCGGAACCGGCAAGAACGTGATCACACTCGGGGTAGGCATCGCCAATCTGCTGCAGACCGGGGCGGGCGGGAACACCCTGCTGGTCTCATCCGCCGCGATTGGCACGGACACCATCCAGGGTGCTCTAACGACCCTCGACGGCACCGGCAACCAGGTGATCCTGACGACCGCCGGAACGGCCAGCATCACCGGCGTGACAGGGTTCCAGACATTCCGCTTGGCCGACGGCGGGCTGAACAGCCTGGCTGTGAACGACGGGAATTTCATTCGCCTGCCTGGCAAGTCGATTTCCGTTCTGGGTGGCGACTCCGGTAACACGGTGAATGCATCGACCCTGTCGGCGGCGAATGCCGTCCGGCTTATTGGCGGTCTGACGATCGACACATTCATCGGTGGAGCCGGCGATGACACAATCGATGGCAGGGGCGGTGCCGATGTCATGGCGGGCGGCGGCGGCGGCGACACCTACATCGTCGATCAGATCAGGGATAGGGTCATCGAGGCGATTGGTGGCGGGACCGATACGATCTTGACCCTTTCGGACTACACGCTGAGGGCCGGGCAGGAGGTCGAGTTCCTGCGGGCCCATACCGGCACGCCGTCACTGCGGCTCAATGGCAATGAACTCGACAACCGCATTTTTGGCGGCACTGGAGACGACACGATCAATGGCCGCGGCGGCGCTGACAGGATGGCCGGCGGCGCTGGCGATGATCGCTATTTCGTCGACGACGCGGGCGACACGATCGTCGAACTCTCCGGGATGGGAACCGACATAGTGTTCAGTTTCACGCCCAGCTTCATCCTGGGGGCGAATGTCGAGAATCTGACACTTTCCGATGGGGCCACCTCCGGGACCGGCAATAGCCTGGCCAATGTCATCCGCTCGTTCACCGGCGCCGATACGATCCTGGCGGGCAAGGCCGGGGACGACAGGCTGATCGGCGGCGATGGCGCTGATACGTTGAACGGTGGCCTGGGCGTGGATGTGCTCGCCGGTGGGGCGGGCGCTGATTCCTTCGTCTTTCTCAAGGGGGAAGCCGCTGGCGACCGCATCACCGACTTCGTCGTGGGAACCGACCATATCCACTTCTACGGCTACGATGTCGGCGCGACCTTTGCCAAGGTGGCCGGCGCGTGGACCATGACGGATGGCGCGCTGACCGAGGTCATCAACTTCACAGTCTTTCCCGTGACGCTGACAGCCGCGGACTATCACTTCTACTGATCCACGCACAGGATACGGGCGATCCAGGTTCGTTACGGCGAACCCAAGTCGCCCATTCAGCGTGGCAACCGGCCTGTTCAGGAGTCGAGGAACGCCTCGGCTTCTGCGACAACCGTTTCCAACGCCCCGGTGCGAAGGGGGATACCAGTCCCGCGGACCGCACCGGGTCCTGAGACGGCGCCTTACCCCCGCAGGTGCACAGGCGTATATACGCCTCCAGCGCCTTGGCGGCATCCGACCGCCGCGCCAACAGAAGCCAGTCAGACGCGGGCGGCATTGATGCGGTCAGGGTATCCGCGCCCGCCATCACTGCCTGCGTCATGTCTTCGCCGATGCCGGTTACGCGGGAAAGGAGCTGAAGGACACCCTCAACCGCACAGCGAAGTCCGCGCCAAGGTCCGCGTTCACGTTGCCTGAAACCACGGTCATGCCGCCAAACCACCGCTCGCGCCTGCCCAGCGGCCGAGAACGCCGCGTTGCCGATGAACGTGAAGGCCTGGTCCCCGCCGGTCCCGGTGTCCGCATCCAACGCGCTCAGCCCGATCAGGTCCCCGGCCAGGGCGGAGAAGTCGCCGATCGTATCCTGGCCCGCCGGATTGACGATCGTGTCCTTCAGCGCCAGCAGCGCGAACACATCCGCGCCCACGCCACCGAACACCATGTCTGCTCGCCAATAGGGATGGTGCCCCATCGGGGCTTGGATGTTCGCCGGATGTACGATCATGCCAACCGGGAGACCGATGGTGTCGGTCAGGAACCAGACAGCCTGGGCCCCGGTTGGGCTAGACACTCCGATAGCCACCGCCCCAATTTGTCTGAAAGCCGTTAACGATGGACAACTGGTTGGATATCGACCAGACATGGCGACTCTGAAGAATCAAGATGGACACGTTCGGCTTCAACAACAGGGAGCGGCA
>DIUL01000068.1 GCA_002422345.1 Acetobacteraceae bacterium UBA6159 | reverse complement strand
ATCCGCACTACATCACACAGTTGTCGGCAGGCCGAGCGGTGTTCGCGGCGGTGACCGCTGGCGTCGGGGAGGAGCTTTGGGTCACCGACGGAACCACGGCGGGTACCAGCCTTCTGAAGAATGTCGGACCGGATGGTGCATACAGCATCGTCAACGGCATCACCGGGCCATTGACCGCGCTGGGCGATGGGCGGGCCCTGTTTGTTGGGGATGATGGTACCCATGGTCTGGAACTGTGGGTCACCGACGGCACCGACGGTGGCACGACGCTGGTCGAGGACCTCGCTGCCGGCGCCACGGACAGTGCCATCTATGAGGTGACGGCGATCGGCGGGGGAAAGGCCCTTTTCCGCCTGGCTGATGCCGCATCGGGTTTGGAACTCTGGATCACCGACGGTACGGCTGCCGGAACCTCTCTGCTGAAGGAGATCGAAGCGGGCAGTGTCGGTTCCAACCCGACCGGGTTCACGGCCGTGGCGGGCGGCCGCACCATCTTCGCAGCCGACGATGGCGTGTCGGGCGTGGAACTGTGGGTCACCGACGGGACCACATTCGGCACATCGCTGCTCGTCGATATCCAGCCAGGCATTGATCCGAGCATCTATGGATCGTTCCTCCCCATTGGCGGCGGCCGGGCGATCTTTGGCGCCTACCACGCCACTCATGGGTTTGAGCTTTGGGTGACGGACGGGACCGCGGCCAACACATCTCTGGTCAAGGATATCAATCCCGGGACCGGCGATTCGTTCCTTGGCGGCCTGGTCGCCCTGAACGACGGACGGGCGCTGTTCGTCGCGGATGACGGGACGAGCGGACCCGAGATATGGATCACGGACGGAACGAGTGCCGGCACGACGCTGGTGAAGGACATCTATCCAGGTTCGTCACCCTATACTGGCCTGAGCAGCGATAATTTCGGGGCATTCGGACCCGGCCAGGTGCTGTTCGCCGCCGATCCGGACGGGACCAGCGGATCTGAGCTGTGGATCACGGATGGCTCGTCTGCTGGCACCAGCCTGCTGTTGGATATCAACACCGGCACCCGATCGTCCTTCCCCTATCAGTTCGCCAACCTCGCCGACGGGCGCGTTGTCTTCGGCGCCTATGACTCCACCGGCGTGCCGGCGCTTTGGGTGACCGACGGTACCGCCGCCGGTACCAGCCAGCTTGCGCAGAATGTCCTGGGCAGCCTGACCGACACGGGCCTGTCTGGCACCGGCCTCCTGTTCGCGGGCAGTGATGGAGAGCTGTGGGTCACCGACGGCACGGTCGGCGGCACCCATCTGGTCAGGGATATCAACCCGACGCCTGACGCAGGCTCTTACGTCAGCGGGTTCACGGTCATCTCGGGCGGGCGGGTCCTATTCAACGCCAACGACGGCACGTCGGGCAATGAGCTTTGGGTCACCAACGGGACGACCGCGGGCACATCACTCCTGAAGGACATCGGGCAGGCCGGGTACTCCAGCTACACCGCCATCGTGGCGACGCTGGGGGATGGACGGGTCCTGCTGACCGCGAATGACGGCGTGAATGGCGTCGAGGTTTGGGTGACCAACGGCACGACCGCCGGTACGTCGCTGTTGAAGGACATCGCCCCAGGCAGCGCGCACAGCTTCCCGGAAGGCTTCGTGACGATGGCCGACGGGCGGGTGCTGTTCCGCGCGAATGACGGCACCAACGGCGCCGAGCTTTGGGTGACGGACGGAACGACGGCCGGCACGACGCTCCTGAAGGACATCGGGGCCGGCATCGACAGCAGCAATCCCGTTGGCCTGACCCGCATGAATGACGGGCGGGTGATGTTCAGCGCGACGGACGGCACGACCGGCACCGAACTCTGGATCAGCGACGGCACGACGGACGGCACGTCGCTGGTCAAGGACATTCGCACCGGCACCGGCAGCGCCAGCCCCAACAGGTTCGCACTGCTGGATGACGGCCGGGTTGCACTCACAGCAACCACCGCCGCGGCGGGGCGGGAGCTTTGGGTGTCCGATGGCACGGAAGCCGGCACGTCTCTGGTCCGCGACATCCGCGCCGGGAGCAACTCCAGCCGGATCAACGAATTCTTCCGCCTCGGCGACGGCCGCCTTGTTTTCTCGGCGATCGAGGCAGCGACGGGGGATGAGCTTTGGGTGACCGACGGCACCACCGCCGGGACGTCGCTGCTGCGGGACATCCAGGTCGGGACGAACGGCAGTTCCATTCGCGACTTCTTCGCGCTGGAAGATGGCCGGGTCCTGTTCGTCGCCGATGACGGGGTGACGGGCAATGCCGACGATGTGTACAGCGTGCCCTACGGGCGCGACGCTGGCGGCGAATTGTGGGTCACGGATGGCACCGCCGAGGGGACGATGCTGCTGGCCGATATCCGCCCCGGCGCCGCCGGCAGCGCCATCTACGGCTTCACCGCCGCGCCCGGCGGCCGGGTGCTGTTCCAGGCCAATGATGGCACGACCGGGTTCGAACTCTGGACGACCGACGGCACGACCGCGGGCACGCATCTGGTGACCGACCTCGACGATCGTACCAACTCATCCAATCCGACGGGCTTCACCGATATCATTCTGCCGCAGACACCCGTCATTGCCGGAACCGTTGCGGCGCAGGCGATCAGCGGGGGCAACGCCATCTCCCCGTTCGCATCGGTCGTGATCGAGGATGACGACGCGATCGACCTCGGCGAAACCGAGACCGCAACCGTTGTCATGTCCGCCCTCCACGGCTTCTTCGGCTCTGTCGGCACCGGGGCGGTCAGTCCAGACGGGCTGACATACACCGTGTCGGGCACGCCCGCCGCGGTGCAGGCCGCGTTGCGTGCCCTGACCTTCACCCCGATCCTTGCCGGGATCGGCACCGGCTTCACCCTGTCCGTCAGCGACGGGACCCGGACGGCGACCGACACGATCACCTCGGTGACGGATCTGTCGCCCCCGGAGATCACCGGCCTGGTCGCCAGCCAGAGCGTGCAGGGCCTGGCAGCCTTCAGCCCCTTCTCCACCGTCGTCCTGACCGATCCCGACGCCGTCACGTTCGGCCAGACCGAGACCGCGTCGGTGACGATGTCTGCCGCCGTCGGAACATTCTCGAACCTTGGAGCGGGAACGCTCAGCCCGAATGGACTGACCTACACCGTCAGCGGAGCCGCCGCCGATGTCCAGGCGGCGCTCCGGGCGCTTGTGTATACACCCTCGGTCCTGACCGAGGTCACGTTCGACCTTGCGGTCAACGACACGGACGTGACGGTTCATGCGGCGGTGACCGCGCGCGCCTTGGCTGAACCGACCATCACCGGCACCGTCGCGGTCCAGGCGGTGACAGGAGCCAACCCGATCAATCCGTTCGTCGGTGTCCTGATCGCGGATCAGGACTCAACGGCTCTGGGACAGGTCGAAACCGCGACCGTGGTGATGTCGGCGGCGCAGGGCACGCTGTCGAACCTTGGGGGTGGCGCGCTCTCGCCGGATGGCCTGACCTATACGGTCTCGGGCACGCCCGCTGTGGTGCAGGCCGCCTTGCGCGGACTGGTGTTCACGCCGACCGTGTTCGATGTCACGACGCAGTTCACGCTGTCGGTCTCGGATGGTCTCGCGACGGCCACCGATACAGCGACGACGGTCGTCAACAGCCTGACCGATCCGGTCATCTCCGGCATCACCGGACCGCGCAACGTCTCGGGCGCGACGCCCGTGACTCCCTTCGACAGCGTGGTGGTGACCGATCCCGACGCCAACAGCCTGGGGCAGACCGAGACGGCCACCGTCGTCCTGTCCGCCGCCAATGGGACGCTGTCGAACCTGGGCACCGGCGCTGTTTCGCCGGACGGCCTGACCTACACCGTCACCGGCAGCCCCAGCGCGGTCCAGGCGGCCCTGCGCGCGCTGACGTTCACCTCCGGCACCGGGCTGGCAACCACCCAGTTCTCCCTGTCCGTCAGCGATGGAATCACCGTTACCAGCAACACCGACACGACCGTCACGGACATCGCCTGCTATCTCCTCGGCACCATGATCCTGACTCCGACCGGGGAGCGTCCGGTCGAGACGCTGGCGATCGGCGATCTGGTCAGCACGCATACTGGCCAGTCCAGGCCCATCCGCTGGATCGGGCGCCGCGGCTATGCGGGGCGCTTCGTCGCCGGCCAGACGCGAGTATTGCCCATCCTGATCCGCCAGGACGCGTTGCAGGACGGGGTGCCGCATCGTGATCTTATGGTGTCGCCACAGCACGCGATGTACCTGGATGGTGTGCTGATTCCGGCCTCTGCGCTGGTGAATGGCCGGTCGATCATCCAGGTGCCCGCGATGGACCAGGTCGACTATTTTCATATCGAACTGGATACACATGATGTGATCATCGCGGAGGGTGCGCCGTCCGAGACATTCGTCGACGATGGCAGCCGAGCGATCTTCCATAACGCACATGAGTACGGACAGTTGTATCCTGGGCGGCGGGAAGCGCGGCCATTGTATTGCGCCCCTCGGGTCGAGGACGGGCATGCGCTCGATCTCGTGCTGCGCCGGTTGGAACAACGCGCGCGGTCCCGGGAGGACTGGGAGACGGCTCGCCTCTCCGGCCAGATGCGTGGGGCCATCGACGTTGCCAACCACGACCGGCTATCGGGCTGGGTTCGTTGCGACGATCAACCGGAAACCGCGGTTCCGCTGAGCATCCTGGTCGATGGAGAGGTCGTGGCGCATGTCGTGGCGGACCAGTATCGCCGCGACCTGGAACTGGCGGGGCTGGGCCTTGGGCGCCATGCCTTCGAAGTCCCGCTGTCCCTGTCACCAGCGTCTTCGCATGATATCCGCGTCGTGCGGCGCGGTGATGAAACGGACATCCCTGGCTCTCCATTGTGTCTCGCGCCGCGGCCCGCGGCCGAGATCCAGCTTCGTGGTCATCTGGACGCCCTGACTCGCACTCGGGTCACTGGCTGGATACGGGACGACCGCCGGCCGACGCGGCCTGTCGCCGTGCTGGTTGTAGTTGACGGAGAACCGGTGGGTCACGTCCGGGCCGACCAGCCCCGGGTGGACCTGCTGGGGCTTGGGGAGGGTGAGGGGCGCTTCGGGTTCTCGATGGACCTGTGCCTGTCGGAGACCGGCGCGCATGTCGTCCGCCTTGTGCATCAGGGCAAGGATGTCCTCGGCTCCCCCCACATCGTGCCGGCGATCGAGGCGGTTGGTCGGGAGCGGGGTCTGAGGGGGCATCTGGATAGCGTGACGCGGCAGCGCGTGGCGGGGTGGGTGCTGGACGAAGCCAATCCTGGCCAGGCGGTTCCCCTGCTGGTCACCGCCAATGGCGCGCCGATCGCCCGTATCCTCGCGAACCGCGCCCGTCCCGACCTGTTG
Organism: Acetobacteraceae bacterium UBA6159; assembly: GCA_002422345.1. Taxonomy (GTDB): domain Bacteria; phylum Pseudomonadota; class Alphaproteobacteria; order Acetobacterales; family Acetobacteraceae; genus Rhodopila. The sequence continues at coordinate 1,051 of DIUL01000068.1, read as the reverse complement.
GGGGGTGGGATGGAGACGTTCCGGCATGGCTTCGACCACCTGCTGGCGGAACCGTTGTCGGTCCTGAGCCGTCACGAAATCCGGATCTTCCGTGAATCGGACGGCGCATCGTTCGCCGATCCGGCGGTGCTGGAACCTCCGACCAGCCTGGATGCCGAAGCCGAGGCCGGAATTGCCGCGCTGCTGACCGCCGAGGTTGATGACACCGACCTCGATCGTCGCATCAGGTTCCTGATGACCCAGACGGACACACTGTTGCGGGAACGCGCGGATCGCCAGGGCCAGCGCTGGCAGAGAGAGACCTGGCGGCCGTCTCGCCAGGCCTGGTCCCGACCGCTGTCCGTGCCGCCCGCCATGGCGGTGGCGCTGCGGGAGGAAGGACCCAGGCGCCGCCCAAGCCGAGCGCTGGTGATCGACGATGGGTTGCCGGATTTGTCGCGGGATGCGGGGTCGCATGCGATCCTGGGCCATATCGCGTCGCTGCGCCGGCTGGGGTTCGAGACCACCTTCGTGCCGGCGCTGGAACTGGATGCCGCGGACGGCAAAGCCGCGCACCGCCTGGCCGGGCAGGGCATCAGCGTGGCGGGTGCTCCGTTCCACCACACGGTGGAGGACGTGCTGCGCCAGCAGGCCGGGCTATTCGACGTGATCTATCTGCATCGGTTGAGCAACGCGTCCAAATACGCCGCGCTCGCGCGCCAGTATTGTCCCGATGCGCGCCTGATCTACAGCGTCGCCGATCTCCATCACCTGCGGATGCACCGGCAGGCCGCCGTCCTGCATGAGCCTGCCCTGGCGCAGCGGGCCGAGGCGGTGCGCCTGGCCGAACTGATGGCGGTGATGGCAGCGGACCAGGTGATCACCCATTCGACCCATGAAGCATCTGTCCTGAGGGCGGCCGGGTTCGGCGAAAAGGTCAATGTCGTGCCGTGGCCTGTCGTGGTCCGGCCGTCAGCGCCTCGGTTCCAGGAGCGTCACGGAATTGCGTTCATCGGCGGCTACAATCACGCCCCGAACCTGGATGCGGGTATCTGCTCAACCCGGAGCGAGG
>DIUL01000039.1 GCA_002422345.1 Acetobacteraceae bacterium UBA6159 | reverse complement strand
TGACAACCTACGTACCGATCCCGCTCGTGACATTCGATGCGGTCATTGCGAACGGCGCGAGCCTGTCCGGTGTGGTGGACCTGAATGGGCACACGCTGGTCGGCATCCTGATGCCGGGGACATGGACGACGGCGGTGCTGACGTTCCAGGCCGGCGAGCCGGTCGCGGCGAGTTACACGCTGGCGAACGTCTACGACCAGTTCGGCACCGAGAAGACGGTCCAGGCCGCGGCGTCGCGGTTCATCGCGCTCGACCCGTCGGAGTGGGCGGCGGTGCGCTGGCTCAAGGTTCGCTCTGGCACGGCTGGGTCTGCGGTCAATCAGGGCGGTGCGCGAACCGTCGTTCTGGTGGCCCGGCCCCTCGGATGACTATCGGCATCGACCGTCGCGACATGTTGCTGGTGCTGAACCAGCGGCAGCGCCCGGTTCTGGACATCCCGTTTGCCGGCGGCAGCGACTATTTCCCGAGCCTGATCACGTTCACGCGGGCATCGGCCGGCTACTACAAGAACTCTGCAGGTGTATGGACGGCGTTCGCGACGGACGCGCCGCGCGTGGGCGACCGTGGGCTGCTGATCGAGGGCGCGCGGACCAACTCATTCCTGAACAGCGACGCGCCGGCCAGCCATACCAGCCCGGCACTCGGGACCGGGACGTTCACGCTGTGGTGCGAGGGCGCCGGGTCGGTCGAGGTCGCGGCGAATACCGCGAGCGGCAGCGGCTTCGACACGGCGACGGAGGGTAGCCCGGTCACGTTCACGATATCCGGCGGCGGGACGGTGGACTTCACCGTCACGGGCGACGTGGACCTGGCGCAGTGCGAGAACGGCGCATATCCGACCAGCTTCATTCTGACCGCCGGCAGCGCTGTGACGCGGGCCGCGGACGTGGCGACGATGGACACGGCAGACATTGCCGGGTTTTCCGCCACGGAAGGCACGCTGTGCGTGGACCTGAAATTGGATTTCGTGGGGGCGTTCGGGTCGCGGCAGGCGTGCATTGTCAACGACGGAAGCGGCACGAATAACAATTGGTATGGACTGGGGGCGTCGGCGCCAGCCAATGCGCCGGTCGTCAACGTCAACAGCGACGGCGGCTCGCAGGTGAACCTCGCATACGGCAGCGGTTACGTGCCCGGTCAATCGACCAAGGTAGCCTTTGGCGTGCGAACCGACGATTTTGCGGGTGCCTTGGGCGGCGCGATCTTTGGAACCGACACAAGCGGTGCGATGCCGGTCGCGACGCTGACGAAAATACATTTGGGCCGCAACGCCATAGGGACTGGCGCACACCTCAATGGCTTCATCCGCCGTGTCCGCTACTGGCCGCAGCGACTGCCGAACGACGTGCTGCGTGGGCTGACGGCGTGATCAACACCATCCTTCGCCCGCTCGCCGTGGCCCTCGCGCTGATCCTCGCCGGTTGTGAGGGAGCCGCGCGACCGTTGCTGACCGACCCGGCCATCGTCGTCATGACCTTCATGCCGGATCGCGCCAGCCTCGACGCGGAGCGGCGCCGGACCACGAAGTCCGATCCCGGTCCGGTCAACGGTTTCGCCCGCAGGAGCGGCGCGGCCTGCCACATCTTCGTTCTGGCGCCGGGCATCCAGACCCGCACCGAATGGGCGGAGACGGCGGAACACGAGTTGCGCCACTGCCTTGAGGGGCACTGGCACGATTGACCTACGGGGTGGCTGTGGCCGCCATCCTAACCCCATCGCATCCGAAACGGGTGTGGGCCTGACCGACCGGCCGCCGCTCCGGCTCTAACGCGGCACTCAGCAACAGCAACAGCACGAACAGGAGCGACCATCATGGCATCGCAAGTCTCCCCCTTTGTCTCGATCCACGGCCGGCGCTTCGGCCTGACGCCCCTCGGCCTGGAGGTCGACGGCCGGCAGATCACCAGCGGCAACCCGACCTACGGCAACACGTTCTATGTCCACTCCGGCACCGGTGACGACAGTCGCGACGGCAAGAGCCCGCTGCGTGCGTTGGCCACCATCGACGCCGCTGTCAACCTCTGCACGGCCAATCAGGGCGACGCCATCATCGTGCTGCCCGGCCATACCGAGACGATCACGGCGGCGGACGCCATCGACCTGGACGTGGCGGGAATCACGCTGGTCGGCGTCGGCACCGGATCGGCCCAGCCGCAAGTCGTGTTCAACCATGCTGCAGCGACCATCGCCATCGACGCGGACGGTGTGACCGTCGCCGGTATGCGGTTCACGTCCAGCATCACGGTCGTTGGTGTCGGCATCAACATCAAGGCCGGCGCGACCGATGCCGCGGTGCTCGGCAACCGCTTCGACGTGGAAGCCACGACCACCGACGAGTTTGTCATCTCGATCCAGGTGAACGCCGGTTGCGACCGTGCGCGGATCGAGGGCAACGACATCGACAACGGCCTGGGTGGCGCTGCGGTCGGGATTAAGCTGACCGGGGCATCGGATCGCGTCGTGATCCGCAAGAACTACATCACCGGCGACTATTCGACGGCCTGCATCAACGGCATCACGACGCTGTCCACCAACGTCCTGATCGAGGACAACCTTCTCGTTCAGGGCATCGCTGGCAATATCGGCACTGAGCCCGGCATCGAGTTGCTGACCGGCACGACCGGTATCGTTCGCCGCAACGACATCGTCTGCAATCTCGCGACGATGGCGGCAAGCATCGTCGCGGATGCCGTGTTCATGTTCGAGAACTACTACAACGAGGACGCCGCTGGGACGGGCGCCCTGATCGGCACGGCATCGGCCGACGACCTGTAGGCCATGCTTCTCGACGCACTCTGTCCGGTGGACCCGGCACCGTATCTCGACGCGGTGTCGGGCCTGTCGGATTCCGACTGGTGGCTGGACGGGCAACGCAAGCGCTCGTCCGGCCATGTCGCTTACGAGACGGAGAGCATCCGGGACGGCGTAGCGTCGCAACTCGACGCGATGCTGGCCACCCTGCGAGAGACCGTCGCACCGACCCTGGATGCGCTCTATCCCGAGACATGGACGCTCGGGCAATTCGTCCTGTCTCGCATGCGGGCGGGCGCCAGGATCCGACTTCACCGGGACCAGCGGCGCGACCCGATGCACATGCGCCGGCTGCACGTCCCGGTCACGACCAACGACGGCGTGGTGACGATCTTCCCGACCGATGGCGGGGAGCGGTTGCACATGGCGGTCGGGCATCTGTGGGAGTTCAACTTCCGCCGGCCGCACCGGGTCGAAAACGCGGGCGATACGGAGCGGGTGCATCTGGTCTTCGACCTGTACACGCCGACGGTGAATCGGCGGGTCTATCCGGGTGCCGACTAACCCATGCTCGACGACCTTCTCGCCCGCCTCAAGGTTATGCCCGAGGCGGACAGGAAGGCTGTGCTTGGCGCCGCCAAGGCGCTCGACACGGCATGGTGCCCCAACCCAGGGCCGCAGACCGAGGCGTTCTTCTGCGAGGCGGACGAACTGTTCTACGGCGGACAGGCGGGCGGCGGGAAGACAGACCTTGGCGTCGGCCTGGCGCTCACGAACCACAAGCGCACCCTCATCCTGCGACGGATCAACAAGGATGCGGTCAAGATCGTCCCCCGCATCGAGGAAGTGCTGGGACATCGCAACGGCTACAACGGCCAGCTTCAGCGCTGGCGGATGGGCGACCGGCAGATCGACATCGCCGGGTGCGAACAGGAATCGGACAAGCAGCGATTCAAGGGCGATCCGCACGACCTGATCGTCTTCGACGAAGGCACCGACTTTCTGGAATCGCAGTACCGCTTCATCATCGGATGGAACCGCTCGACCGATCCGCAGCAGCGCTGCCGGGTGGTGGTGACGAGCAACCCGCCGACGACCGCAGACGGGTTGTGGGTCATCCGATATTGGGCGCCGTGGCTCGACCCGACGCACCAGAACCCGGCCAAGCCGGGCGAACTGCGGTGGTTCACGACCATCAACGGCGAGGATATGGAGGTCGACGGCCCCGGCCCGCATGTCATCGAGGGCGAGCCGGATCCGGTCATGGCGCGGTCGCGGACGTTCCTGCCGGCGTCGCTGGCGGACAATCCGGACCTGAGCCGGACGAACTACGCATCGGTGCTGGCAAGCCTGCCGGAAGAACTGCGGCGCGCCTATCGCGATGGTGACTTCTCCGTTGGGCTGAGGGACGGCGACTTCCAGGTCATCCCAACGGCGTGGATCGACGCGGCCATGCGCCGCTGGACGCCGCAGCAGCCGGAAAACGTGGCTATGACGGCCATCGGCCTCGATGTGGCGCCGGGCGGCATCGACAACAACGTCATCGCGCCCCGGTTCGGCGGCTGGTACCCGCACCCCATCGTCTGGAAGGGCGAGGACAAGGACGGCAGCGCGATCGCTGGCAAGGTGGTGCAGCACCGGCGGGACAATTGCCCCGTCGTGGTGGACCTGGGCGGGGGATGGGGCGGCAACGCGCTGGTCCGGATGAAGGAAAACGGCGTCGCGGTCCGGCCGTTCAACGGCGTTGAAATGACATCGGCGAAGACCCGCGACGGCAAGTTGCGCTTCGCCAACAAGCGAGCGGAAGGCTACTGGCGGTTCCGCGAAGCGCTCGATCCGGACCAAGAGGGTGGATCGTCGGTAGCGCTGCCGCCGGACCCGGAACTGAAGGCCGAACTGGCCGCATCGACATGGTCGCTCACGCGGCAAGGCATCCTTCTGGAGCCGAAATCGGACATCAAGAAGCGCATCGGTCATTCGCCGGACAAGGCGGATGCGGTGGTCATGTGCCTATCCGAGGGCAACGCCGCGGTGCGCCGACACATGAACAGCCTGGGCCGCGCGCCGCAGGTCATCACGAACCGCAAAGGAAGGAGATAGGCCCATGGGTGGTCTTTTCGGTGGCGCCCCGTCCGCGCCCTCAATTCCTCCGCCTCCGCCCCCACCGCCTCCGCCCGCGCCGATGCCGGTGCCGGATGACGAGCAGGCGAAGAAGGCGAAGCGCCGGAGCATCGCGAGCCAGCAGGGCCGGTCGGGCCGGCTCAGCACGATCCTGTCCGACGGCGGCAACGAGACGCTGGGCTGATGGACTCTCGCGCCAAGGAACTGATCAAGCAAGGCGACCATCTCTTCGAGAAGCGCGGAAGCTTGCTCAGTCTCTGGCAGGAGATCGCCGACAACTTCTATCCCGAACGGGCGGATTTCACGCTGTCCCGCTCGCCGGGAGACGAGTTCGCCGCGCACCTGATGACCAGCTATCCGGTTATCGCACGCCGCGACCTTGGCAATTCGTTCTCGTCCATGCTGCGGCCCAACGAAAAGCCGTGGTTCGCGAACCGGGCATCGGATGAGCGGCGGGAGACGAACGAGGCGAAGCGCTGGCTCGAATGGGCCACGGGCGTCCAGAAGCGGGCCATGTACGACCGCGTGACGCAGTTCGTTCGGGCGACGAAGGAGGGCGATCACGACTTCGCGGCGTTCGGCCAAGCCGTGTTGCAGGCGGTGCTGAACCGCCGCACGAACGCCCTGCTGTACCGGACATGGCACCTCCGCGACGTGGCGTGGTGCGAGAACGCGGAAGGCCAGATCGACACGATCCACCGGCGCTGGAAGCCGACGCTGCACCAGCTATTGCAGACATTCCCCGGAAAGACGCACCAGAAGGTCGGAACCGACGCGAAGGACCATCCGTACAACGAGATCGAGTGCCGGCACATCATCGTCCCGTCCGAACGGTACGAGGGCGCGCAGAAGTACCGGACGCCCTATGTCTCGATCTACATCGACGTGGAGAATCAGCACGTCATGGAAGAAATCGGGGTCTGGACGAAGGGGTATGTCATCCCCCGGTGGCAGACGGTTTCGGGCAGCCAGTACGCCTATTCCCCGGCCACGATCTGCGCGCTTCCCGATG
>DIUL01000043.1 GCA_002422345.1 Acetobacteraceae bacterium UBA6159 | reverse complement strand
TGACAACCTACGTACCGATCCCGCTGGTGACGTTCGACGCGGCGATCGCGAGCGGCGAGAGCCTGTCTGCCATCGTCGATCTGAACGGGCACACCCTGGTCGGCATTCTGATGCCGGGGACCTGGACGACGGCGGTGCTGACGTTCCAGGCCGGAGAACCGGTGGCGGCGGGTTACACGCTCGCGAATGTCTATGACCAGTACGGCGTCGAGAAGACGGTCCAGGCTGCGGCGTCGCGGTTCATTGCGCTCGATCCGTCGGAATGGGCGGCGGTGCGCTGGCTCAAGGTCCGGTCTGGTACAGCCGGGTCTGCGGTCAATCAGGGCGGTGCGCGTACCGTCGTTTTGGTGGCCCGGCCCCTCGGATGAGCGTTGATACCGCGCGCCGGACGCTGCTGCTGAACCAGCGGCATCGGCCTGTGTTGGATATGAACTTTTTGAGCACGACCACGCTCGACAGCCGCAGCGCGTTCGCGCGGGACGGCGCCGGCACCTATGAAACGAGTACGGGGGACCTGCTTTCCTTCGCAAGCGGAGAGCCGCGCATCGGCGACCAAGGGCTGTTGATCGAGCCAGAGCGGACCAACTACTTTTTGAACAACGAAACCCCGGCGACCCACACTAGCCCTACGCTTCCTGTCGGTCTATACTTGCTGTGGTGCGAGGGGACGGGAAGCATAGCCATTAGCGCCAACACGGCGACAATCTCGGGGGTGAACGGGGCCAGCGTAACGGAGGGCGCACCGGACCTGTTCTCTGTGGATGTCGAGGGAACGGTAGACTTCACGGTTACGGGCGACGTGGACGTCGCACAGTGCGAGGGCCCTTCGCCCGCCATCTTTCAGACCAGTCTGATTCTGACGGAGGGCGCGGCGGTCACGCGCCCAGCCGATGTTTTCACACTCGACCTTTCCGCGTCCAACACTTCCGAGGGGACACTTTTCATCGACTGCGTGCGCTTGAACGACGGCCAGATCGGACAGACGGCGCTCCTCACTCTCGATGACGGCACGCAGGACAACCGGGCGGCCATCTTGCGCAATAGCAATCCGAGCCTCGGCATTCGTGGGTTTGTCGTGTCGGGTGGGGTAGGCAGCGCGTTGCTAAGCTCCGCAGCGGATGTCGCCGCCTTCGTCCCTATTCGCGCCGCAGTGGCTTGGCGTGCTGACGACTTCGCGCTTTGCTCGAATGCCTCGGCGGCGGTCGTGGACTCTGCAGGGGCTGTTCCGGCGCCCATGACAACTCTCCGTCTCGGGGCATCGGCCTTGGCAGTGGACACGCCTATACTCGTACGCCGCGTCCGATGCTGGTCGCGACGCTTGCCGAACGACATCCTGCGCGGGATGACAGTGTGACCGGCGCTATCCCCCGCCTGATTGCCATCGCAATCGCGTTGCTTCTCGCCGGATGCGAGGGGGACGCGCGCCCGCTGATTACCAGCCCGACCATCGTCGTCATGACCTTCATGCCGGACCGCGCCAGCCTCGACGCGGAGCGGCGCCGAACTTCGAAGTTCGACCCCGGTCCGGTCAACGGCTTCGCCCGCTGGAGCGGCGCGGCCTGTCACATCTTCGTTCTGGCGCCAGGCATCCAGACCCGCACCGAGTGGGCGGAAACGGCAGAGCACGAACTGCGTCACTGCGTCGAGGGGCATTGGCACGATTAATCTACGCGGTGGCGGTGGCCGCCATCCCGACCCCATCGCATCCCAAGCGGGTGTGGGCCTGACCGGTCGCTGCGCCGGACGTAACGCGGCACCTCAGCAACAGCAACAGCACGCATAGGAGCGACCATCATGGCTTCGCAAGTCTCCCCCTTTGTCTCGATCCACGGCCGGCGCTTCGGCCTGACGCCCCTCGGTCTGGAGGTCGACGGCCGCCAGATCACGAGCGGCAATCCGACCTATGGCAATACGTTCTATGTCCACTCCGCGACCGGCGACGACAGTCGCGACGGCAAGAGCCCGCTGCGGGCGCTGGCGACCATCGACGCCGCTGTCAACCTCTGCACGGCCAATCAGGGCGACGCCATCATCGTGCTGCCGAACCACACGGAGACGCTGACCGCGACGGACATCACGGTGGACGTAGCCGGGGTGTCGATCATCGGCATCGGGCATGGCGGACAGATGCCGCACCTGCTGCACAATCACGCCGACGCGGAGGTTTCCATCGTCGCCGACGACGTGCTGTGGCAGGGCATCCGGCACAGCGCCGATGTGACGGCGGTCAAGGTCGCCATCGAGATTGAGGATGGTGCCGACAACTGCATCGTCCGGGGCTGCAAGTTCGATGTCGTGGCAACCACGACCGACGAGTTCCTGGTCTCGATCCGCACCAACGACGCCAGCAACTTTGCGCTGATCGAGGACTGCGACATCGACATGGGCCTCGGCGGTGCGGTGGCGGCGATCTCGTTCACGAAGGACACGGACGGCACGACCGTTCGCGGCTGCCGCATCCAGGGCGACTACTCGACGGCGGTGATCAACGGCATTACCACTGCGTCGACGAACCTGGACATCAACGGCAACCTGCTGATCAACGGCACGTCGGGTGGCATCGGGACAGAGCCGGGCATCGAACTGGTGACGGGCTCGACCGGCACCATCCGCGACAACTACATCGTCTGCAACCTCGCCACGAAGGCTGCCGCGGTGGTGGCGGATACCGCCATGCTGTTCCAGAACTTCTACAACGAGGATGTGTCGGGCGCGGCGACGGGCGGACTGGTGGGCACGGCTAGCGCCGACGATTTGTAAGCACGAATGGATCGCCCCGCCCCTGTGTCACCGCCGTTAAGAACAGGGGCGGGCGAGACCTCGCGATGAAGAAGACCTGCAATAAATGCAAAGTCGAGAAGCCACTCACTGAGTTTGCCTCTCGTGCAAATCGGAAGTCCGGCTACGATGCACAGTGCAAGCCTTGTTACAACGAGCGGAAGCGACGTGAACGCCGGGAAAACCCGGAGGTTTATCGCGCCACGCGACTGGCGTGGGTAAAAGCCAATCCCGACAAAGTCTCGGAAGCAGATAGGCGCTGGTACTACAACAACCTTGAACAAAAGTTGGCCTACCGCAAGCAGTGGGCACTCGATAACCCCGAGAAGCGCTTGTGGAGCACGGCAAAATCGCGAGCGGGGGTTCGCGGCATAGAATTCAGCATCGACATCGCCGATGTCGTTATCCCAACGCTCTGTCCGGTCCTTGGCATCCCGCTCAAAAAGAACATCGGCAAGTGCCACAGCGACGACTCGCCGAGCCTGGATCGCGTGAACAACGCGCGCGGTTATGTGAAGGGTAACGTCCGGGTCATTAGTTATCGCGCAAACCGGCTAAAGGGCGATGCTACCGCGGAAGAGTTGCGGAAACTCATCGACTATATGGAGTGTGGGGGCGTCAGTACGGCCGCCGCGGCATGACGGGGACAAATGCCATGCTTCTCGACGCACTCTGTCCGGTGGACCCGGCACCGTATCTCGACGCGGTGTCGGGCCTGTCGGATTCCGACTGGTGGCTGGACGGGCAACGCAAGCGCTCGTCCGGCCATGTCGCTTACGAGACGGAGAGCATCCGGCCTGGGGTGGCGGCGCATCTCGACGCGATGCTGGACAGCCTGCGAGAGACCGTCGCGCCGGTTCTGGATGCGCTCTATCCTGAGACATGGACGCTCGGGCAGTTCGTGTTGTCACGCATGCGGGCGGGATCCCGCATCAGGCTTCACCGGGACCAGCGGCGCGATCCGATGCACATGCGCCGGCTGCACGTCCCGATCACGACCAACGACGGCGTGGTGACGATCTTCCCGACCGATGGCGGGGAGCGGCTGCACATGTCGGTCGGGTCGCTGTGGGAGTTCAACTTCCGCCGGCCGCACCGGGTCGAGAACGCGGGCGATACGGAGCGGGTGCATCTGGTCTTCGACTTGTACACGCCGACGGTGAATCGGCGGGTCTATCCGGGTGCCGACTAACCCATGCTCGACGACCTTCTCGCCCGCCTCAAGGTTATGCCCGAGGCGGACAGGAAGGCTATCAAGTCGGCTGCGAACGCGTCTTTGCGAGACGCGCCGTTCACGCCCAACCAAGGCCCGCAGATGGACGCCTACTTGTCCAGCGCGGACATTCTGCTTTACGGCGGACAGGCAGGCGGCGGGAAGACGCTGCTCGAAATAGGGTGGGGGGTGAACGAGGCCGAAAGCGGCATCATCTTCCGCCGTCAGAGAACGCAGACCGACGGCTTGGAGAAAGAGGGCAAGAAGCTCATAGGTTCGTCTGCTCGATACAATGGGCAAGACCTTGAGTGGACATGGCCAACCGGCAAGACGCTTAAGCTCGCCGGCATGAACCAAGCCGACGACTGGATGACACACGCCGGTCGTGAGCGCGATTACATGGCCTTCGATGAGGCCGGCGAATTTCTTGAGATGCAGGTCGCGCAGATCATCGCGTGGCTTCGCGCTGAACCGGGACGGCGCTGCCGGGTCATCCTCGGATCGAACCCGCCGCGCGCTGTCGATGGGCGTTGGCTGCGAAAGTGGTTTGCCCCGTGGCTTGACCCTGCGGATACGAACCGGGCGGAGCCGGGCGAATTGCGATGGGCCTGCGGTGTCACGAAGGGCGATGAATATAGCCTGATATGGGTTGAGGGCCCTGGCGAATACGAGATCGAAGGCGAGCGGTACGCGGCGAAGTCCTACACGTTCATCCCGGCGAGCCTTTCCGACAATCCGTTTCGTGACACGCCCGAATATCGCGCCCAACTCCAGTCGCTGCCTGAGCCGCTGCGCTCGCAACTTCTGTACGGCGACTTCACGGCCGGAGAGCAGGACCAAGCATTTCAGGCGATCCCGACGGCATGGATCGACGCGGCCATGGCGCGCTGGACCGAAGACGGGTTCAAGCAGTTCGCAATGACAGCAATGGCGCTTGACCCGGCCGGTGGTGGGCGCGACGACGCCGTGGTGTGCTGGCGACATGGCGGCTGGTACGCGCCATTCGTGAAGGCCAACGGGCCGGAGACGGCAGACGGGTCGCACACCGCCGGCATGGTCATCTCGCACCGCCGAGATGCGGCGCCGGTCGTGGTCGACGTTGGTGGTGGATACGGCGGCGCCGTGATGCTGCGGTTCAAGGATAACGGCATCCCCTATCGACCATTCAACGGCGCGAATGCGACGAACGCGAAGACCGTCGATGGTCAACTTGGCTTTGTAAATGATCGCGGGAAGGCATGGTGGCGCTTCCGTGAAGCCCTGGACCCTGACCAAGAGGGCGGGTCGGTCATCGCATTGCCGCCGGACCCGGAACTGAGGGCCGATCTTGCCGCGCCGACATACGAGGTCCGCGCCAACGGCCTGTTGATCGAGAGCAAGGAAAACCTGCGCAAGCGCCTTGGCCGGTCCCCCGGCAAGGGCGACGCCGCTGTCATGTGCCTGTCTGAGGGTAACGCCGCAGTGCGCCGGAACTTCAACCGCCTCGGCCGCGCGCCGCAGGTCATCACGAACCGCAAAGGAAGGAGATAGGCCATGGGTGGTCTTTTCGGTGGCGCCCCGTCCGCGCCGTCAATCCCGCCGCCTCCGCCCCCACCGCCTCCGCCCGCGCCGATGCCGGTGCCGGACGATGAGAGCGCGAAGAAGGCGAAGCGCCGGAGCATCGCGAGCCAGCAGGGCCGGTCCGGCCGGCTCAGCACGATCCTGTCCGACGGCGGCAACGAGACGCTGGGCTGATGGACTCTCGCGCCAAGGAACTGATCAAGCAAGGCGACCATCTCTTTGAGAAGCGCGGAAGCTTGCTCAGTCTCTGGCAGGAGATCGCCGACAACTTCTATCCAGAACGGGCGGATTTCACGCTGTCCCGCTCGCCGGGAGACGAGTTCGCCGCGCACCTGATGACCAGCTATCCGGTCATCGCACGCCGCGACCTTGGCAATTCGTTCTCGTCCATGCTGCGGCCCAACGAGAAGCCGTGGTTCGCGAACCGGGCATCGGATGAGCGCCGGGAGACCAACGAGGCGAAGCGCTGGCTCGAATGGGCAACAGGTGTCCAGAAACGGGCCATGTACGACCGCGTGACGCAGTTCGTCCGGGCGACGAAGGAGGGCGATCACGACTTCGCCGCGTTCGGCCAGGCCGTATTGCAAGCGGTGCTGAACCGTCGCACGAATGCCTTGCTCTATCGGTGCTGGCATCTCCGCGACGTGGCGTGGTGCGAGAATGCAGAAGGCGAGATCGACACGATCCACCGGCGCTGGAAGCCGACACTGCACCAATTGCTGCAGACCTTCCCCGGCAAGACGCATCCGAAGATTGCGACGGACGCGAAGGAGCATCCGTACAACGAAATCGAGTGCCGGCACATCATCGTTCCGGCAGAGCGATACGAGGGCGCGCAGAAGTACCGCACGCCGTTCGTCTCGATCTACGTCGATGTCGAGAACCAGCACGTCATGGAAGAGGTCGGGGTCTGGACGAAGGGGTATGTGATCCCCCGGTGGCAGACGGTATCGGGCAGCCAGTACGCCTATTCGCCTGCCACGATCTGCGCGCTTCCCGATG
>DIUL01000069.1 GCA_002422345.1 Acetobacteraceae bacterium UBA6159 | reverse complement strand
CGGTGATTGACCGGACAGCAGTGGCATTGAATTCAAGGTTGATTCTCGGGTCGAGTTTGGGCAGCAGCTTGAGCAGCACTTCGCGTCGGCACAGCTTGTAGGTTGTACCGACATCCGTCAGCGTGCTCGCACCCAGATGCTTCGCTTCCAGCAACTTCCCGACAAACAGGTTGCCGTAATACATGAACGTACTGAGCTGCGTGCTGTGCTGCCGCAGCCGTTCCACCGTGCGGGTTCCGTTCACGATGTCCGCATGGGGCGCATAGGCCAGGAATTTCTCGATATCCGATGCGCGAAACGTCCGATCGCCTTCGCACAGGACGATCAACTCGCTGTCATCCCGTTTGACTGCTTCCGTCAGGCAGCGGAAAACGCACTGCCCATACCCCTGCGATGGCTCATTGAACACCGTAGCCCCGGCCTCGCGCGCACGTTCCAAGGTAGCGTCCGTGCTGTTGTTGCTGACGACGATGACATGGCGAACCATGGGATGGGCGCGGAAATCCGCCACCGCGTCGGCTATGCTCAACTCATCATTATAGGCTGTAAGGGCGACGGTTACCCGCCGATCAGCAATGACGTCATCGCGGACCACGCCGTTCGACCGCTTGTGAGGAAAAAACAGGAGCAGGTCGAGCAGGATAAGCGCGAACCCAACAGTCATCGGCATTCCGCTATACCAAACGATCCATTCATTCAGTGGTAACAGGATGGCGTTCAAGCCGAAGATGTATCGAGGGATCACCAGCAGAACCCCGCACAGATACATCGCCGTCGCGATGCATACGAGCAGGACCCCCCACAGCAGGAACGGACCGCGGCGAAAATATGAAATCATGCAGTCAACCTACTCTCGTGCCAATCGCGATCGACCCGGGTTGGTGCCATATCAAATCGGCAACGCCGCGCCCTCATGGAGTGACCTTGACAATTCTCGTGCGGCCATTGCGATGGTTCCGCCGCGATTGCATCACCTTCTGGTGGTTCCAGACGTCGTGCGGAACAAATTGTCGGGCGGTGAATTGCAGGGTGTCATTCTGTGCCGTCGCCCGTTCCATTCATGTTTGAACCGCAAGGAATTCCGCTAACATGTGACCCGGTCGCGGGCAAGCACGCGGTGGTCCCTTCTTCATGACAGATGCCAAGGCAGGTCGCGTGCGGTGATAACGGCCTTCCCACCTCCGGGCAAGACACTGCCCGCCGTCGCCGCTATCCTCCCCCCATGCCCGCCCCACCCCCCCGCTCCAACCCCATCCTCCTCGGCCACGAACCAGCCGAAGCCACCCTCCTGGCGGCCCTCGCCAGTGCCCGCATGCACCACGCCTGGCTCATCACGGGACCGGAGGGCATCGGAAAGGCGACCCTCGCCTACCGCTTCGCCCGCCGCCTCCTCGCCGGCCGCCCGACCGAGCCGACCCTCGCGCTCGACCCCGCCCACCCGACCTTCCGCCGCGTCGCCGCCGGCTCCCACGCCGACCTTCTGGTGATCGAGCGTGGCATCAACGAGAAAACCAAGCGCATGCGGACCCAGATCGCGGTCGACGACGTGCGCAAGGTCCCCTCCTTCCTCTCCCTTACCCCGGCCGAGGGCGGGTGGCGCGTCGTCATCGTCGACGGGGCGGAGGAGTTGAACGCCGCCTCCGCCAACGCCCTGCTCAAGACGCTGGAAGAACCGCCCCCCCGCGCCATCCTGGTGCTGACCTGCTCCGCCCCCGGCCGCCTGCCGCCCACCATCCGCAGCCGCTGCCGCCGCCTCCGCCTCGATGCGCTGGACGACGCCACCATGCGGACCCTGCTCGCCACCTACCTCCCGGCGCTGACGGAGGACGAACGCGACCGCCTCGCCACCCTGGCGGAAGGATCGCCCGGCCGAGCGCTGATGATGGCGGAGGAGGAGGGGCTGAAGATCGCGGGGCTGGTGGACCAGGTGCTCTCCGACCTCCCCAACCTCCCACCCACCCGCGCCTACGACATCGCCGATGCGCTGGGCCGCTCCGAGACCGGGTTTTCGACCTTCATGGACCTGCTGACGGCGGGCATCGCCGCGGCTGTCCGGGAAACCGCGCGCGGCCAGGCGGACCCGGAGCAGGAGCGGCTGGTCGCCCTGCGCCCGCTCGATGCGTGGGGGGAGGTGTGGCAGAACCTCAGCCGCTTGCGTGATGAGACGGAGCGGTTCGCCCTCGACAAGCGCCAGGCGATCGTGGCGGGGCTGGGGATGCTGAACGCCTGAGCATCGGCAAAACTTGAAGCCGGCCCCACTCTGTGGCACGGGCACAGCCACACCCCATCCCCCGGGAACCCGATGACCAAACGCTTCTACATCACGACCCCGATCTATTACGTGAACGGCGCGCCGCATATCGGGCATGCCTACACCTCGATCGCGGCCGACGTGATGGCCCGGTTCAAGCGGCTGGACGGTTATGACGTCTTCTTCCTGACCGGCACGGACGAGCACGGGCAGAAGGTGGAAAAGGCGGCGAGCGACGCGGGTCTCGACCCGCAGGCCTTCACCGACAAGGTCTCCGCTGATTTCCGCGACATGGCGGATGCGATGGGCGTCAGCTACGACGACTACATCCGTACGACCGAGGAGCGGCACAAGGTCTCCACCTCGGAACTCTGGCGCCGCATCCAGGCGAACGGCGACATCTATCTGGGCCATTACGAGGGCTGGTACGCCGTCCGTGACGAGGCCTTCTACGATGAGTCCGAACTGACCAACCGTCCGGACGGCACCAAGGTCGCCCCCTCGGGCGCGCCGGTGGAATGGGTGCGGGAGCCGTCGTATTTCTTCCGCCTGTCCGCCTGGCAGGACCGGCTGCTGCAATACTATGAAGATCACCCCGAGTTCATCGCCCCGACCTCCCGCCGGAATGAGGTCATGAGCTTCGTGAAGGGCGGGCTGCACGACCTGTCGGTCAGCCGCACCACCTTCAACTGGGGCATCCCGGTCCCCGATGCGCCCGGGCATGTGATGTATGTCTGGCTGGATGCGCTGAACAACTACGTCACGGCCTGCGGCTTCCCGGATGAGACCAACCCGCGCTGGGACTTCTGGCCGGCGGATGTGCATTTCGTCGGCAAGGACATCATCCGTTTCCACGCCGTCTACTGGCCGGCCTTCCTGATGTCGGCCGGCCTGCCGCCGCCCAAGCGCGTCTCCTCGCACGGCTGGTGGGTCGTGGAGGGGGAGAAGATGTCCAAATCCCTCGGCAACGTGATCGAGCCGCGCAAGCTGGTGGAGACCTACGGCCTCGACCAGATCCGCTACTTCCTGCTGCGGGAGAAGCCGTTCGGCGCCGATGGCTCCATGAGCCACCCGGCCATCGTGTCCCGCATCAACGTGGAACTGGCGAACGACCTGGGCAACCTGGCGCAGCGCAGCCTGTCGATGATCGCCCGCAATCTCGGCGGCGCCCTGCCGGCCCGTGGTGCCGCGACCGAGGAAGACGCCGTCCTGCTGGCCGCCGCCGCCGCGCTGCCCGACCTGGTGCGCGGCTGCATGGATCGCCAGACCTTCCATGAGGCGCTGGAGGAGATCTGGAAGGTCATCCGCGCCGGCAATGGCTATATCGACCGCCAGGCGCCCTGGGCGTTGAACAAGACCGACAAGGTCCGCATGGCCGAGGTCCTGCGCGTCCTGACCGACACCGTCCGCGTCGTGGCGACGCTGCTGCAGCCGTTCATGCCAGCCAGCATGGGGAAGATGCTGGACCAGTTGGGCGTGCCGGCTGATCTGCGGACGCTGGAGGCGCTCGCGACCCCGCTGCCGGACGGCACGCCGCTGCCCGCGCCCCAGGGCGTGTTCCCCCGCTACGTGGAACCGGCCGCGTAGGGCAGGGAGCGCGAGGGACGCCCCCAAGGGAGCCCCCCAGGGACGCCAAAGGACAACCGTCTCCCAAGGAAATCGTGTTGGGCTTGCACGTGGGTCCACCCGTCCTGGCCGGGCTTGACCCGGCCATCGCCAGGGAGTCCGACGGTGGGCATGTCGCCCAATCCCCACCACCAGCGTCCCCGGCGATAGCCGGGTCGAGCCCGCCCAGGACGAAAAGCGCGGTGCGATTGCCCCGGACCGTCGGTACGTCCTGATTGCCTCGACACCTGGGATCGGGGTAGAAGCGAACAAATGCGGAATAGACGATCAGCCCCAGCCTTGCCGCCTTATCCCCCGTCCACCGTCATCCCGGGCTCGTCCCGGGACCAATCGCGGCGCGGTGCTGGGGATCGTCCCCGCGACAGGCGCCGCGATGACGCCGGGGCAGCCCACCACCCCCATCCCGCTTTTTTCCAGACGGTGCTACCCCATGTCCGGTGAGAAATCGGCCCACCCAGCCCTCCGGAACCACGGCGCACATCCATGCTGATCGATAGCCACTGCCACCTGGACTACTACGTCGACGGAGAACGCGACGACGTCATCGCCCGTGCCCATGCGGCCGGAGTCGGTGAACTCGTGACCATCGGGACCACGATGGAACAATCCGCTACGCTGCCCGCGATGGCGGAGGCGCATCCCAACCTCTGGTGCACAGTCGGCGTCCATCCGCACAACGCCGCCAAGGCGCCGATCCCGACGCCGGAGGACCTCGCCGCCCTCGCGATCCATCCCAAGGTGATCGGCATCGGCGAATCCGGCCTCGACTATTTCTACGACAAGGCGCCGCGCGATGTGCAGGCGGAGAACTTCCGCGCCCATATCCGCGCCGCCCGCCTGACCGGCCTTCCGCTCTGCATCCACGCCCGCGACGCGGATGACGACATCGCGAATATCCTGCGGGAAGAACGCGACAGCGGCGGAGACTTCACCTTCCTGCTGCACTGCTTCAGCTCCACCCGTGCGCTGGGGGAGGCCGCGATCGCCATGGGCGGGTACCTGTCGTTTTCCGGCATCCTGACCTTCCCGAAATCCAGCGAACTCAGGGATATCGCCCGCGATGTGCCGCTCGATCGGCTGCTGGTGGAAACCGACGCGCCCTACCTCGCCCCGGTGCCCTTCCGCGGCAAGCGGAACGAGCCCGCCTGGGTCGCCCATACCGCCAAGGTCCTCGCCGCGGTGCATGGGATGGAGCCGGCGGCGATGGGTGATCTGACGACCGCCAATTTCCGCCGCCTGTTCCATAAAACCGCGGCATGAGGGTCACGCTCCTCGGCACCGGCGGGTCGACGGGCGTGCCGATGATCGGCGGTGCGGACGGGTCCGGCGACTGGGGCGCCTGTGACCCAACCGAGCCGCGCAACCGCCGCACTCGCGCGAGCATCGTGATCGAAAACGGGCAGGATCAACGGCTTCTGGTCGATACCGCGCCCGATCTGCGCGAACAGCTCCTCGCCTGCCGCATCCCGTCGGTCCATGCCGTCCTGTTCACCCATGCCCATGCCGACCACATCTCGGGCATCGACGACGTGCGCGTGCTGAACCGAATCATCGACCTGCCGCTGCAAGCCTTTGCGATGCAACGGACGTTGGAGGAGATCACCCGCCGCTTCGGCTACGCCTTCGCGCCCTGGAGCGGCCCCGGCTTCTATCGCCCCGTCCTGGTGGCGGAACCGACCGAGTCCGGGTCGACACACGACATCCTCGGGATGCCGACGCAGGTATTCCGCCAGGGCCATGGGCGGGTGGACACGCTGGGCCTGCGCATCGGCGCCTTCGGCTACTCCACGGATGTCGGTGAATTTGATGAATCCGCCTTCGAGACCCTGGCCGGCGTCGACACCTGGGTCGTGGGCTGCTTCCTGCCGCATGAACGGCATTGGACCCATGCAAACCTGCCAACCGTGCTGGAATGGGTAGACCGCCTGCACCCGCGCCGCACGATCCTGACCCATATGGGCCCCGGCATGGACTGGGCCTGGCTGCAACGGAACTTGCCGCCGGGGATCGAGCCTGGCTATGACGGGATGGTCATCGACCTGCCGGATGCGTGATGCCAGCGGCCCTTGATCGTGACCCGTCACCGGCGCCGCACTGTCCTGACCCGCGCGGGTGGGTCATCCAGGACTTCAAGGCGGCCTGGTATCATACTAGGCGAACTTGGCGATGACCCTCGCGGTCTCCACCTCGTCATGCTGGGCCCCCGGGTCCAGCCCGAGGACAGGCTCCAGCCCAGCACCCACGGCTTTCCCCGGTTCTAAACAGGAGAGTCGTGGATGGTGGCCCGGAGCCTGTCCTCGGGCCGGCTCTTCGCCGGACCCGGGGGGCCACCACGACGAAGGCGCACCGTCCGAAGAGTCAGTGGTTACGCCGGGTTGGTATCGGAACGCGGTGCCTGGGCCGAGACCAGCAGGAACAACGGCCTCTCCCGCTCCCGCGCCCATTCCGGCCGCGCCGCGACCTGTTCCAGGGTGGCGCCGTATTCCTCGACGGCTGCAATCACAAAATCATTCTGAATCAGCGTGTTCAGGACCGTCGCCACCGTCCTGTGGTACTTCACCACGCCCGGGGCCAGCCAGTCCGTGGTGCGAACCCCCTCATCCAGATAGCCGTTGATCGGCCAGGCGTGTCGGCCCTCGGCATCGGTTGTCCAACCCTGCCGGACCGGCGCGGTCAGGACCGGATGCTCGACCGAGAACACGAACCGTCCCCCCGGCACCAAGGCGCGCCGGACCGTCCGCAGCAGCGGACCGATATCGGGAAGATAGTGCAATACCAAAGCACTATAGGCGAGATCAAACCCGGCTTCCGGCAGATCGAGCTGTTCCAGGTCGGCCCGCCGGTAGGTGATCCCCGCGTCCGTGGTCATCGCCCGCGCCCGGGCCAGCATGTTCTCCGACAGGTCGAGGCCGAGCACGGACGCGGCACCCTGGGTGCGGGCCCAGCGGGGGAACCAGCCGAAGCCGCAGCCGAGGTCGACGACCCGCAGCCCCGCCATGGCCGGCAACAGCGGCCGGAGCAGCGGCCATTCAGCCGCCCCGGACAACCCCGCGACCGATCGCTCCAACTGGCTATAGCCGGCGAAGAAGTCGGGCCGGTCGTAGATGTTCTGGGCCATGGGCCGCTCCGTCCGGTTTCAGCGCAGTTGATACCGCATCGGCAGCAGCAGTTCGACCGTCTCGCCGCCGACCTCGCGGGGCGGCGGCGGCAGGGGCGCGGCGCGGGACAGCACCGCCAGCGCCGCCTGGTCCAGCACGGGATAGCCCGAGCCGGTTTCGACCCGCACCCCGCTGATGCCGCCCTTCCGGTCCAGCACGAAGGCCACGACGATGTCGCCCTTGATGTGCCTCTTGCGGGCTTCCTCGGGGTAGGTCTTGAAGCGGCCGATATGGGCGAAGATCGCCTTCTGCCAGGCGTTGATCCGCCGTTCGGCGTCCTTGGCATTACCCACGTCGGGGGCGGCGGCCTTCTCGGCCGGGGCTTCGGCGCGCTGTTCCGGCGCGGCCTCGACGGCGACGGAGGCCTCGCTCTGCACCTTCTGTTCCTGCGCCTCGGCCGCCTCGGTGGCCTGGGTCATCTCGGGGGCGACCTCGGCTTCCTCGCGCGTCCGTTCCTTGGCCATCCGCAGGTCGGGGTCCTCGGCCTCGGAGGGGGAGGCCTGCTCGGTCGGCAGGTCGATGTCGGTCTTCTGCGACTTGACCTGTTCCAGCTCGGGCTTCGCCTGCTGGTCGGGCTGGGCCTGTTCGGCGGCGGCCAGTTGCGGGCGGGATTCGGCCTGGGTGATCATGGGCGCGAACTCGATCACCAGTTCGGCACCCCGTTCCTCCTCGAAGGACGGGCTGGGGGCGGCGCGCACGGCCAGCGCACCGGCGACGACGGCGACCGACAGCCCGCCCAGCGCGCCGGTCGCCTTCAGCCAGGGCAGGGCGGCCATCACGAAGGACCGCTCGGGCAGGAAGGCGCCCTTGCTCATGGCTGGCCCCCTGGGATCGGTTCGCTGCCGCCCTGTTCCAGCGCGACCATCGCGACCTTCAGGTAGCCGATGGCGCGCAACGCGTTGAACAGACGCATGATCTCTCCATACGGGACGGTCTTGTCGGCGCGGATGAACAGCCGCCGGTCCCGGTTCGCGCCGGTCGCCATGTCGACGCCCGAGGCGAGCATCGGCCAGTCGAACGCCTCCTCGCCGACCGAGACGCTCAGATCGGCCTTCAGCGTCACGTATACCGGCTTGTCAGGCCGCGGCTGCGGCGTGGCGGTGGAGGCCGGCAGGTCCACCGGCACATCGACGGTCGAGATCGGGGCCGCGATCATGAAGATGATCAGCAGGACCAGGATCACGTCGATGAAGGGGGTGACGTTGATCTCCCCCAATTCGGAGAGTTCCTCGGTCTCCTGCGTGCGGATTGCCATGGCGTGCCTCTGTCCTATCGCTGGCCAGGATCGCGGGGGGCGCCCCGGTCGAGGTCCCGGCTGGCCAGCACTGTCACCAGCGCCACCGCGTCGCCCACCAAGGCGCGGTAGGTGCCGACCGAGCGGGTCAGGTGGTTGTAGAAGATCACCGCCGGGATCGCCGCGACCAGGCCGATCGCGGTGGCCAGCAGGGCCTCGGCGATGCCCGGCGCGACGACGGCCAGGTTGGTGGTCTGCGACTTCGCGATGCCGATGAAGCTGTTCATGATCCCCCAGACCGTGCCGAACAGGCCGATGAAGGGGGCGGTGGCGCCGATCGTGGCCAGCAGGCTGACGCCCTGGCCGATCTCTCGGACCGAAGCCGCCTCGATCCGGGCCATGCGGATGCCGATGCGGTCCTGCACGCCGGCGGGGGCGGGCGCGTCGCCGGCCCGGGTGATTTCGTCGGAGGCTGCGTCCAGCATGGCGTTGACCACGCGTTCGGGCTTGCGGTTCGCGGCGACGGCCTCGGCAAGCCCGGCATGGGATGCCAGGTCGCGGGACCGGAGGCGCAGGCGGCGGGCGGCCAGCGTGATCTCGAACCGCTTGGCGAACAGGACCAGCCAGGCCAGGACCGAGGCGGCGGCCAGCCCGACCATGACCGCCTGCACGACGACATCGGCCGCCCGGAACATGGCCATGGGCGAGAGGTCGCTGGACAGCCCATGTTCGGCGTCCGCCGCAAGGGCGGTCCCGGCGGCCAGCAGTCCGGTCAGGACCAGCAGGGCAAGGCGCCTCATGGTTCGGCCCAGTGGCGCACGAGGTTGTGGTAGATGCCGGTCAGCCGCACCGCCCGGTCATCGCCCCCGCCCAGGTCGGCCGAGAGGTCCTGGATGGTCTGGTCGAGGTCGAACAGCAGGCTGCGCTGCTCCTCCACCCGGACCATGCTCTGGAGCCAGAAGAAGGAGGCCGTGCGCTCCCCGCGCGTCACCGGCAGGACCTGGTGGAGGCTGGTGGAGGGGTAGAGCACGAGGTGACCCGCCGGAAGCTTCACCTCCTGTGAGCCGTAGAGGGTTTCGATCACGAGTTCTCCGCCGTCATAAGTGTCGGGTTCGCTGAAAAACAGGGTGACGGAGAGGTCCGTGCGGATGCGCTCTCCGGTCAGGGGGTTGGCCCGGATGGCGTTGTCGATATGCACCCCGAAGGTCTGGCCGGTGACGTAGCGATTGAACAACGGGGGCAGGATCGTCTTGGGCAGGGCGGCGGAGAGGAAAGTCTGGTTCCGCCCCAGGGCCTGGAGGATGATCACCCCGGCCTCCCGCGCGGCGGGGCTGTCGGGGGGAAGCTGGAGGTTGTGCTTGACCAGCGCCGACTGCGACCCGGCCGTCATCCGCCCGTCCGCCCAGTCCGCCGCCGCCAGCAAGGACTGGCAGTGGCGCAACTCGGCCGGGGTCAGGACGTCGGGGACGCAGATCAGCATCGTCCACCAGCCCTAGAACGTGCCCCGCAGGGTGAGGTAGGCCGCGCGTCCGGGGGCGATGTACACATAGGGGGCGTTGCTCCTGTAGAACGCGTCGTAGAGACGGGCGTTGAAGAGGTTGACCACGCGGAAACTGGCCGAGAGGTTCGGGGTGATCCGGTAGTCGGCCAGCAGGTCGAAGCGCCAGCCGGAGGGCAGCTTGTTGAACCCGCCGGGCGTGGCGGTGCTGACCCCGCCGACATTGACCGTGCCGGGGGCGTAGCTGACGGCCTGGAGGGTGCCGCCGTAGATCTCGCTCTTGTAGGTCGCCTGAGCGCCGATGGTCAGGTCTTCGGTCAGCTTGTACTTGGTCAGCAGGTTGAAGGACTGGTGGGCGATGTTCGCGAGTGGCAGGCCGGTGTTGTAGGGGATCGCGGACTCCGTCATCTCGGAGTTCATGAAGACGGCGCCGCCGAAGACGCTCCATTGGTCGGTGATGTTGCCGGCCGCGCCGAAGGTCAGGCCGCGGACCCGGTAGGCGGCGCTGTCCTGGAGGGTGGCGCCGACCTGTTCGCGGGCGTTGTCCTTGGTGGTCTGGAACACGGCCGTGGTCAGCAGCAGGCGCTTCTGGAACACCTCCCACTTCAGGCCGACTTCCATCGAGGTGTTCTTTTCGGGGGCGAAAAGCTGGTTGTTGACGGCCAGGCCGCCATAGGCGTCCGCGCTGGCGTCGAGTTCGGAGCCGACCGGGTTGGAGGAGGTGCCGTAGGCGAAGTAGGCCCCGAGATTGGGCATCAGCTTGTACAGCAGCCCCGCGTTCCAGTTGAACATGAGGTCGGAGCGGGCGGTGGCGGTGCCGCCGAAGGGGTTCTTGGTGATGTTGTAGTTATCAAGCCGCCCGCCCAGCGTGACGTAAAGCCGGTCCTGCCAGTTCATCGTGTCCAGGACATAGAGGCTGGCCGTGTTGACCTCGGTTCCTGTCGGCCGGCCGTTCCGCGTCGGCGCGCTGAGAGTCGCGATCGAGTCCGACTGCGGCCAGAACAGGGAATAGTTCACCCCGGTCGCGGCCGCGCTGGTGCAGTTCGGGAAGCATTCGACCGCGAGGTTGGAGTAGGTGTCCTGGGAGATCTCCTCCCGCGACAGTTCCAGCCCCGTCACCAGGTTGTGCTTGAAGCTGCCGGTGTCGAAGGTGAAGGTGGCGTCGGTCTGGTTGGCGATGGTCTTGTTGACCTGGTACCGGCTCGCGGGGGTGGATGGCACCGTCCACATGGCCCAGTTCGTGTTGCCCATGTTGGGCGTGCCGGGCTTGGCCGCGACGTAGTCGGTGACAGTGTAGCTGTAGCGGAACTTGCTGCTCAGCAGCAGCCAGGGCTGCGCCCGCCACTCGCCGCCGGCGGTCGCCATGTGCTGGAAGTTGTGCTGGAAGTCACGGCTGGCGACGCCATAGAAGCTGGAACGGTTGACGCCCGACTCGGTGAAGGGCATGCGGGTGCGGACATCGAAGGGCACGCCCCAGTCCGGCATCTGGTCCAGGTAGACGTAGTAGTAGTCAGCGAAGATCTTGACGTCGTCGGTCGGCTTCCACAGCAGGGCGATCGAGCCGCCATAGCGGTTGTCATGGATCTGGTCGCGTTCGGCCACGTTCGCCTGCTGGAACAGCCCGTTGATGCGGATGGCGAACTTGTCGGACAGGTTGTAGTTGATGTCGGCCGTGATCCGCCTGGTCGCGTCCGTCCCGCCGGTCACCGACAGGTCATAGAAGTCCCGCTCCAGCGGCCGCTTGGTGACGATGTTGATGGCGCCCCCGGTCGTGCCGCGCCCGGCGATCACGCCGGCGGGACCCTCCAGGACCTCCACCTGTTCGGCCATGAAGGTTTCGCGCGTGGTCACGCCCGATTCCCGGATGCCGTTGATATACATGTCGTTGCGGGCATCGAAGCCGCGGATGAAGACGCGGTCGCCAAAAGCGTTGCCGCCCTCGCCGGTGCCCAGCGTCATGCCCGGCGTGGTGCGGACCAGTTCGCGGACCGAGGTCGCGCCCTTATCGCGCAGGACCTCCTTCGGGATGACCACGATGGTGCGGGGGATATCGGCCAGAGGCTCGGTGAACTTGAGCGAGGAGGAACGCTCGACTTTGTAGGGTGCCGCCGGATTGGCCCAGGGATTGGCATCGGCCGGCCCGGTCGGCGCGGCGGAGGGCTGGCCAGCGCCGGCGGTTGCCTGGGTCGTCGTGGACTGACCGGGAACCGGCTCGCCCGTGGCGGCGGCGGGTTGTTCGGCGGCGGGGGCTGGATCGGCCGGCTGGTCCGCGGCGGCGGGCGCGACGGCGCGGGGCCGGCGCGAACGGGGCGTGGGGGTCGGTTCGGCCGGGGCGTCGACCGTCATGGTCGGCAGGCGGCTGGTGCCCGGTCCCTGCGCCTGGGCGGGCTCCACCCCGGCGAGGCAGACCGCCGCGACCAGGCCGATGCCGGTGCCGAATGGAATGGATGCCCGGTCCATGGCGGACCGTCCCCGCAAGCTGCGCGGGATCTTGATCGCTGGCCTGGCGTGGCTGGCTGGTATCGCGGGACCGTGGTCCCCGTGCGCCGGAAAGGCGTTGTCCGTCATGATTCTCACCCCCGAGATTGGCCGGTTGCGGCCGTCGCGTTCACTCTGGGGTGGCTATTGGAGTTGGCTGCCTGGAGTGCGCCCGAGGTATCCGGCGGCGTCGGGCGGGTCAAGCCATTTAATGCGAATAATTCTCATTACCAATCAGATGGCAGCGTCCTTGCCCGCGCATGGCAAAACGGCCGGGGTTGCGAGAACCCCGGCCGTTGCGCCGATCGACCTGAAAAGGCGGCCGGTTCAGCCCTCGTCGGTGGCCAGTTCCTGCCGGCGTTTCTGGAACGACGGCAGCAGGGGGGACAGCAGCAGCAGGGCCGCGGCCACCAGGCAGACAGCCGAGATCGGCCGCATGACGAAGGGCGTGAAGTCACCCTGGCTCAGGATCAGGGCCTTGCGGAGATTGTTCTCCAGCATCGGACCCAGCACGAAGGCCAGCACAAGCGGCGCGGGCTCATACCCATACTTCTTCATGAGCCAGCCGATCACGCCGAAGGCCAGCATCAGGTAGACGTCGAAGGCCTGGTTGGAGACGCTGTAGGCGCCGATGATGCAGAACAGCAGGATCATCGGGAACAGGATCTTGTAGGGCACCTTCAGCAACTGCACCCACATGCCGATCAGGGGCATGTTCAGGACCAGCAGCATGACGTTGCCGATATACATGCTGGCCACGACGCCCCAGAACAGAGCGGGCTGCTGGACCATCAGCAGGGGGCCGGGCTGCACGCCATGGACGATGAAGGCCCCCAGCAACAGCGCCATCACCACGTTGGGCGGGATGCCCAGGGTCAGCAGCGGGATGAAGCCCGCGCCGGCGGCGGCGTTGTTCGCGGTCTCGGGGCCGGCCACCCCCTCGATCGCGCCCTTGCCGAAGCGTTCGGGGGTCTTCGAAAGCCGCTTCTCCATCGCGTACGACAGGAAGGAGGAGATCACCGCGCCGCCGCCCGGCAGGATGCCCAGGAAGAAGCCCAGGACCGAGCCGCGGGCGATCGGCCCCGCGCTGCGCTTCCAGTCTTCCTTCGTGGGCAGCAGGCCCTTCACGTTCGTCTCGAAGATCTGCCGGTCGAGACGTTGTTCGATGTTGCTGAGGATTTCGGCGATGCCGAACAGGCCCATGACGATCGGCACCAGGCCCAGCCCGTCGATCAGTTCAAGCTGGTTGAAGGTCAGGCGCGGCATGGCGGTGATCGAATCGATGCCGACCAGGCCCAGCACCACGCCGACGCACGCCATGATCAGCGCCTTCAGGATCGACCCCTGGCTGAGCCACACCAGGATGGTCAGGCCGAGGACCATCAGGCTGAAATACTCGGTCGGGCCGAACTTGACGGCGAAGCGGGCGAGGGTAGGGGCCAGCAGCATCAGCCCGACGATGGCCAATGTCCCGGCGATGAAGGACCCCATGGCGGCCATGCCCAGGGCCGGGCCGGCGCGGCCCTGGCGGGCCATCTGGTAGCCGTCGAGACAGGTGATGACCGAGGCGGCCTCCCCTGGGATGTTCACCAGGATCGCGGTGGTCGAGCCGCCATACATCGAGCCGTAATAGATGCCCGAGAGCATGATGATCCCGGCTTCCGGCGTGATGTTGAAGGTGATGGGCAGCAGCAGGGACATCGCCGCCACCGGCCCGATCCCCGGCAGCACGCCGATCAGGGTGCCGATGAAGACGCCGGCGAAGCAGAACAGCAGGTTGATCGGCTGGAACGCGACGCCGAAGCCCAGCAGAAGATTGGTGATGACATCCATGGTCTAGCCCGCCTCGAACAGCGAACCGACCGGAAGCTGGGTCCCGAGCCAGTGGACGAACACAAGCCAGGCACAGCCGGTGGTCAGCACGGCACCGATGACGGAAACGGTCCAGCTTTGGGGTTCGACCGTCTTGAACAGGATCAGCAGCAGGATCGTTGTCGCGACGACGAAGCCGAGGGTTGCAAGGACAAACGTGTAGGCAACCAGAAGCGCCAGCACATACAGGACCTTGCCCCATCTGATATTGGCGAAGCAGGCTCCGATCGTCGCGCGGTCCGCCGAGGGGAGGAGGCTTTGCACGAACACGGTGCCCGACAAGGCGGCCATCATCAGGCCGGTCCAGAACAGGATGAATCCGGAGCCGGGATTGCTGGTTGTGCCGACTTCAAGGTCCAGGCCTTGATAAGTGATATATGAAGCAATGCCGAGCGCCAGCGCCGACGTGAGCGTGTCCGCTCGAAGACCCCTGATCATGATTTCCCCCGCCTGGTTAACCGCGAGCGTATGGCATGGCGGGGCGGCTGACTCAATTGCACATCGGCTTGCAAGCCCGGGCGGGTCGCTTTATGCGGCGTCGGGAACAAGACAATTTACCAGGGGTATGGCATGCGGTTTACCAAGCGGATGGGATTACTGGGTCTGGCGGGCCTGCTGGCGGCGTTCGCGCCCGGCATGGGGACGGCGGCGGCGCAGAATTTCCCGACCAAGCCGGTCACGATCATCGTGCCGTGGCCCGCGGGGGGCACAACCGACCGCCATATGCGGGTTCTTGCCGATGCGGCTTCCAAGCATCTCGGCCAGCCTGTCGTCGTCGACAACAAGCCCGGCGCGTCCGGCACGCTGGGCGGGGCGACGATGGCCGCGGCGGCGAAGCCCGACGGTTATACGCTGGCGCAGTTGCCCATCACGATCTTCCGGCTGCCCTACATGCAGAAGGTCTCGTTCGATCCCGCCAAGGACTTCACCTTCGTCATCCATGTCAGCGGCTATACATTCGGCACCGCGGTCAACAGCAAATCGCCGTGGAAGACCTGGGGCGACCTGCTGAGCTATGCCAAGGCCAACCCCGGCAAGATCCGCTATGGCACGCCCGGCACCGGCACGACGCTGCACATCACGATGGAGCAGATTGCGCTGGCCGAGGGGATCAAGTGGACCCAGGTGCCGTTCAAGGGCGAAGCCGAACAGACCGCCGCCCTGCTGGGTGAGCACATCGAGGCGGTTGCCGGCGGCACGGGCATGGGTCCGTTGGTGGACTCGGGTGACTTCCGCATGCTGGTGGTCTGGACCGAGAAGCCGTCCCACCGCTTCCCGAATACCCCGACCCTGGTGCAGGAAGGCCAGAAGATCATCTCGGAATCGCCTTATGGCCTGGCCGGTCCCAAGGGCATGGACCCGAAGGTCGTGAAGATCCTGCATGACGCCTTCAAGAAGGCGATGGAGGAGCCGGCGCACCTGGCCTTCCTGAAGGAAGTGTCCCAGCCGCTGATCTACAAGAACACCGAGGACTACAAGGCCTTCGCGACCCAGTTGATCGCGGAACAGCAGGCGCTGATCAAGCAGTTGGGCCTGGGCGCGAAGTAACGCCCGCCTTCCGTCCCCGCCGTGGTGGCGGCGGGGACTTCGCCCGCGTGGGTTGAGCCTTGGCCCCGGTCGTGCGGTAATCGCCGCAAGCAACCGGGAGCATCGCCCATGACCGCCGCCACCAAGACCGCCTTCGGTCGTATCTTCCCCACGCGGGACGCCTGGCTCGCCAAGGCCCCGCCCGAGGAGATCATCGACCCGGGCCTGCCCATCATCGATACGCATCATCACCTCTGGGTCCGCACTGACGGCGGCGCGCGGGGCGAGTCGTGGGACGTGCCCGCGTTCCGCTATCTGCTGGAGGAGTTCCTCGCGGACTGCGCCACCGGCCACAACGTCGTGGGCAGCGTGTTCCTGCAATGCCATTCGATGTACCGCGCGGATGGCCCGGAGCAGATGCGCCCGGTGGGCGAAACCGAGTTCGTCGCCGGCATCGCGGCCATGAGCGACTCGGGCGGCTACGGCAAGACCAAGGTGGCCGCCGGCATCGTGGGCTACGCCGACCTGACCGCGGGCGACTGGGTGACCCCGGTGCTGGAAGCGCATATCCGCGCCGGCGGCGGGCGGTTCCGCGGCGTGCGGCACTCCTGCGGGTATGACCCCGATCCGATCATCGGGAACAGCGCCCCCGACATCCAGCCCGGCCTGTACCTGCGCGACGATTTCCGCGCGGGGATGAAGGCCTTGTCCGCGCTTGGCCTGTCGCTGGACGCCTGGGGCTTCCATCCGCAAATCCCCGATATCACCGACCTGGCGCGCGCCTTCCCGGGCACGAACATCATCATGGGCCATTGCGGCGGTCCGCTGGGCTATGGCCGCCACGCGGGCAAGCAGGCGGAGGTCTTCGCCGAGTGGAAGAAGCACGTCACCGAACTCGCCAAGTGCCCCAACGTCACCATGAAGCTCGGCGGCATGATGATGCGGCTGGCCGCGCTGGACTACATGGCGCTGGACCGTCCGCCGACCTCCACCGAACTGGCCGAGGCGTGGAAGCCCTATGTCGCAACCTGCGTCGAACTGTTCGGCGCCGACCGCTGCATCGCCGAAAGCAACTTCCCGGTTGAGAAGATGGGCATCGGCTTTGCCGCTTTGTTCAACGCGCTGAAGCGGATTTGCGCCGGGTGCTCGCAGTCCGAGAAGGAGGCGATCTTCGCGGGGACGGCGCGTCGGGTGTATCGCCTGAACTGCTGATCGTGGAGTCGGGCAGGGTGGCGGCCAGGCGTTTCGGGGCCGTCATCCGCCAGCTTCGCTCGACCAGCGCCCGCATTTCGTCCCAGTCCGGTTCGACGTCCAGCCAGACGCCGATCCAGCCCTTGTGGCCGACATAGGGGGGCGAGAAGAACCGATCCGGAGCCGCCTCGGTCAGGATGGCCTGGGTGCCGCGCGGGGCCTTCATCCAGACCGATGGGCGGCCTTTGTCGGGATGCGCCATCGCGAAGATCTTGTCGCGGACGCGGAAGGTGGGGATTTCCCAGGTCTCCCGCTCCTCGGCTTCGGGCAGGGCCATGCACAGGGCGCGGAGGCGGTTCATGGTGGTCATCGTTGGGCTGCCTTGCGATCGGAACCGCGTGGATCATAGCATCGGCGAAACCGGGTGGTCAGTCCGCCCCAATGGAGGAAACACGGCATGACCTTCTCGATCCTCGCCCGCTGTCCGGCGACCCGCATGCTGGGCATCGCGACCGCGACCAAGTCCTTCGCGGTGGGTGCGCGGGTGCCGTTCATTGTGCCGCGCCGAGGCGTGGTGGCGGTGATGTCGCGCGCCGATGCGCGGATCGGGCGGTTCGCGTGCGGGCTGCTGGAACAGGGGTATACCGCGCAGCACGTCATCGACACGCTGGTGGCGAACGACCCGTGGCCGGAACAGCGCCAGTTGGCGGTGATCGACGACGACGGCAACATGGCCGCGCGCACCGGGGCGGGCAACACGCCGTGGGCGGCGCATCAGATCCATGACCAGTTCATCGTCCTCGGCAACGTCCTGCCTGGCGTGCAGACGCTGGATGCTCTGCGGGGGACGTTCGAGAAGACCCAGGGCCAGCCCTTCGAGGATCGGCTGATGTTGGCGTTGGAAGCCGGGCGGGACGCCGGTGGTCAGATCGGCGGCCAGACCTCGGCCGCGATCCTGGTGTATGACCAGGATCGTTTCGCCCGCATCGACCTGCGCGTCGACCAGCACGACGAACCGGTGGGCGAGTTGCGCCGCGTGTTCGAGGCGTATCGTCCCTACATTCCGTACTACGTCCAGCGACAGCGGGACCCGCGGATCCCGCCGTGGCATGAATGGAAGCCCGAGGCCTGAGCTATCAGAACGCCGAATACCCGCCGTCGATCACGAAGGTATCGCCGGTGTGGTACTGGGAAGCCGAGCTCATGAGGTAGACGGCGATTCCGCCGAAATCGTCGCCGGTGCCCCAGCGGCGCATGGGCACCCGGGGGGCGACCTTCTTCTGAAATCCTTCCGTCTGGAACCATTTCGCGGTCATGTCGGTTTCGATCCAACCGGGCAGGATCGAATGCGCGCGGATGCCGTAACGGGCGAATTCTACCGCGAGCGAGCGGGTCATCGAGACCATGCCGCCCTTGGTGGCCGAGTAATGTTCGCTGCGCGGCGATGCCTCGATCGCGGCGAGCGACGCGGTGCCGGCCAGAACGCCGCCCTGGCCGTGCTTGACCATGTGGCGGGCGGCGGCGCGGAAGGTGAAGAAGGCGCCATCGAGGTTGATGCGCATGACGCGGCGCCATTCCTCGGCCGACATGTCCAGGAAGGTGGTGACACCGCGGCCGGAGACCCCGGCATTGGCGAAGCAGCCATCGACCTGGCCGAAGACGTCCAGCACGCGGGCGAAGGTGGCGTCGACGGCGGCCTCGTCCCCGACATCGCATTCCATCGTCTCGATCCGCCGGCCGGTGTCGGCCAGCGCGGCCTTGGCGGCGGCGTTCTTGTCGGCATTGGTGCCCCAGATGGCGATATCGGCGCCGGCCTGCGCCATGGCGCGCGCCATGCCCAGGCCGATTCCGCTGTTGCCGCCGGTCACCAGGGCAACCTTCCCGGTCAGGTCGAAGGGGTTATAGGCCACGTTGCGTCTCCTCTGCGTGCTGGCGGTTCTCTAGCACCGCCCAGGGAAACGGCAACCAAGCGCGTCTCTGGCGTGCAAGGGGCGTTCGGTATAGGATCGCGCGGGAAGAGAACAACGAGGCACGCCATGATCCTGACCGCGGACAGCGTCGTCGCACACCAGACCAATCGCCGGAAGACCGGCAACGGGTGGCACACGACCTATATTGGCCAGAACCGCAACACGTTGAAGGACGGCGAAGCCACGCCGGCCGACGACATCATCTATCCGATGGCCTTCCTGGTGGAGAAAGAGCCAGGCGCGATCGTGAAGCCGCATTTCCACTCCGCCGATCAGTATCAGGTGATCGTGCAGGGCGGCGGCAAGATGGGCATCCATGATGTCGCGTCCGTCGCGGTGCACTACACGGATCGTTACTCCGCCTACGGCCCGATCATCGCGGCCGAGGAAGGCGTGTCCTGGTTCACCCTCCGCAACGCCTGGGATCCCGGCGCGCGCTACATGCCGGCGCATCGCCTGCAACTGCGTGAAGCGCGGGCGCGCTGGCAGCACCGCGAAGCCACCTGCGGTCCGTTCGGAGCCCTGTCGGACGCTGAGCGGTCGGCGTTGACCAGCGTGACCGGCTCCGAGGTGATCGAGACGACCAAGGACGGCCTCGGCACCTGGCGCTATACCGTACCGGCAAATGGCTCCATCGGCGGCCCTGATCCGGCCACGGGCGGCGGGCAGTTCTGGTTGGTGACGTCCGGCTCCGCCTGCGTGCCGGGCGGTTCGCTGCTGCCGGTCAATTCCTGCGTGTTCGTCGGGCCTGACGACGCGGCCGCGACGCTGATCGCCGGTCCGATGGGGGCTGACCTGCTGTGCATGCAGTTCCCGCTGCTCGCGCGGGACTGACCGGGCCATGGGCGGCGGCGATGCCACCATGCGTTGGGTATGGTGGGCGGTGGGGGCTGGGATCAGCTTCGTCGCAGTCGCCGTCGCCGTCTTTGCCCTCAACATGCACGGCGCCCTTCTGCTCGGCTGGGCGATCGGCATGATCATCGCCGCCGTGCTGATGCTGTTCAAGCGGACGGCCTGAGCCCTCCGCATCCGATAAGAAACGGCGGGAAACCCCGCTTCCTGAGGAGAGTTCCATGGCTGATTTCGATCTCGTGATCCGAGGCGGCACGGTCGTCGATGGCACCGGGCGCGTCCCGGTCGAAGCGGATGTCGGCGTGTCCGGCAACAAGATCACCCAGGTCGGCCGCATCGCCGGCCGCGGCACCGAGGAAATCGACGCAAAGGGCAAGCTGGTCACGCCCGGCTTCGTCGACATCCACACGCATTACGACGCGCAGGCGGTGTGGGACTCCCACATGACCCCGTCGTCCAACCACGGCATCACCACTGCCGTGATGGGCAATTGCGGCGTCGGCTTCGCACCCTGCCGCCCGGCCGATCGCGAGAAGCTGATCGAGCTGATGGAAGGGGTGGAGGACATCCCCGGCGCCGTCATGCACGAGGGGCTCAAGTGGGAATGGGAAAGCTTCGGCGAATACCTCACGGCTCTGGAACGCCGCCAGCGGGACATGGACATCTGCGCCCTGCTGCCGCACGCCGCCGTCCGCGTCTTCGTGATGGGCGAACGCGCCTTGCAGCTTGAGAACGCGAACCAGGCCGATATCGCCCAGATGCGCCAGATCGCGGCCGAGGCGATGCGGCAGGGGGCATTCGGCTTCTCGACCTCCCGCAGCCTGAGCCACAAGACGCTGAAGGGCGATCCGACGCCGACGCTGCGGGCGCAGGAAGATGAACTGACCGGCATCGCCATGGGCATGAAGGACGCCGGGTCGGGCATGCTGGAGATGGTGTCGGAATGGCTGCCCGATCATAATGCCGAATTCGCCATGCTGCGCCGGGTGATCGAGGCCTGCCAGCGGCCGGCGGTGTTCACCCTGACCCAGCGGCATGCGCGCCCGGAAGTGTGGCGCGACCTGCTCGCCGGTGCCGACAAGGCGAACGCCGATGGTCTCTCCATCCGCCCTGTCTTCGCCCCCCGCGCCATCGGCGTGCTGCTGGGTCTGACCGGCAGCCAGAACCCGTTCGCGGGTTGCCTCACCTATCGCACCATCGCCCATCTGCCGGTCGCGGACCGGGTGGCGGAGATGCGGAAGCCCGAAGTCAAGGCGGCGATCCTGAGCGAGGACCCGAAGGAGGGGAACACCTTCCCGCTGTTTCACCGGTTGTCGTTCGACTACATGTTCCGCTTCGGCAACCCGCCGAACTACCTGCCGAAGAAGGAAGACAGCTTCGCGGCCGAGGCGGCCAGGCGCGGGATCACGCCCGAGGAAATCGCCTATGACGCGCTGCTGGAAGATGACGGCAACGCCTTCATCTACCTGACGCTGTCGAACTATGCCTATGGCGACCTGCGGATGTCCGAGACCCTGTTGGGCAACGCCAACACGATCATGGGCCTCGGCGACGGCGGGGCGCATGTCGCGTTCATCCTCGATGCCGGCTACCAGACCTGGCTGCTGACGCATTGGGGGCGCGACCGGAAGCGCTTCGACGTGCCGGAACTGGTGCGGCGGCTGACGTCTGATACCGCGCGGGCCGCGGGCCTGCTGGATCGCGGCGTGATCGCGCCTGGCATGAAAGCCGATCTGAACGTGATCGATTGGGACCGCCTCGGCGCCGGGTCACCCTATGTCGTCAACGACCTGCCGGCGGGCGGCAAGCGGCTGATGCAGAAGGTCACGGGCTACGATGCGACCGTTCTGTCCGGCCACATCACGTTCCGCGGTGGCGAACCCACGGGCAACCTACCGGGCAAGCTGGTCCGGGGGCCTCAGGCGGCTGTGGGGTAGGAAGGGTTGGGGCTCCGCCCCAAACCCCGCAAGGGGGCGTTGCCCCCTTGACCCCCACCAAGGGCACAGCCCTTGGAACCATTGGATTGGGGGGAATGCAGGAGGGGCCAACCCGGGCCATGATAGGTCCGGGTTGGCCCCCCCTGTATTCCCCCCAACGGAGCGGTTTCCAAAGGCCTGTGGCCTTTGGTGGGGTCCAGGGGCAAAGCCCCTGGTGGGGTCTGGGGTGAAACCCCAGCCTTCCTTCCCTCAGCCCTCCGAGACCGCCGGATAAGCCTCGCCCCAGTTGTCCAGGTAGACGAACTCCGACAGCTTGCCGCGCCCGGTGGGGCCGAACTTGCCCATGGGCCAGCCGATCGGCAGGATCGCGTAGGAGTGGACGTTGGGCGGCAGGCCCAGCGCGGCTTCGGTTTCCTTTTCGAACCGCAGGTGGCGCGTGGTCAGGGTTGATCCCAGCCCGAGCGCGCGGATCGCCAGCAGCATGTTCTGCACCGCGGGGTAGATCGACGCGCCCTGGGAGCGATCGGGGTTCGGCCCGTCCTCCAGGCAGGCGACGATCCAGACCGGTGCCTCATGGTAATGGTCGGTCAGGTATTCCACCGCGCCGTGCTGGCGGGCGAAGCGGGCCGGATCGCTGCCGGGCGGCGGCGGAGACGACGCGTAGCGAGGCCCCACCCATTCATCGAACGCCTTCTTGTACCAGACCTGGACGGCCTTCTTCCGGGTCGGCTCCTTCAATACCAGGAAGCGCCATTTCTGCGTATTGCCGCCATTGGCCGCGCCCAGGCCGGCTTCCAGGATCTTGCGGATCATGTCATCGGGCACGGGATCGGGTTTCAGCCGGCGCATGGAGCGCGTGGTGGCCATGATTTCGAAGACGTCGGTGCTGCCAGTCATTGCCGTGTTCTCCCCAGTTGTTCAGCGGGCTCGGGGGCCGACGCCGCCGGACCCCGAGCGGCCGCCATCGACCACGATCTGTGATCCCGTCATGTTGCCCGACAGGTCGGAGCAAAGATACATCACCGCGTTGGCGATTTCCTCGGGCAATGTATAGCGCCCGGACGGCATGCCCGCGGCGGTCGCCTGGTGGACCGCTTCGGGGGCGTTCGGATCGCGCTGCGCCTCCAGCGACCGCATCATGCGGGTTTCGACCGGGCCGGGGCAGACGGCGTTGACGCGGATGCCCTTTGCGGCGAGTTCCGCGCCCGCGACCTTGGTCATGCCCATCACCGCGTGTTTGGATGCGACATAGGCCGACATGCCCGGGCTGCCGAACAGCCCGGCGACGGAGGCCGTATTGCAGATCGTCCCGCTGCCTTGGGCCAGCATGACCGGGATGACGTGCTTCATGCCCAGGAACACGCCCTTCAGGTTGACCGCGATGACCTTGTCGAACATCGTGTCGTCGTAGTCCTGCGTGGCGGTGACCGCACCCTCGATCCCAGCATTGTTGAAGAAACAATCGATCCGGCCGTACAGCGCGACCGTCTTGCGGACGTAGTCCTGGACCGAGCCGGCGAGGGTCACATCGGCCTGCACGCAGGCGATGGTGCCGCCGCGCTGCATGACGACATCGACCGTGGCCTGGGCCTGCGCGGCGTCGGCGTCGACCACCATGACCTTGGCGCCGCGCAGGGCAAAGCCGAGCGCGGTGGCGCGACCGATGCCGCCGCCTCCGCCGGTGATGAGCGCGACCTTGCCGGTGAAATCCATGCTGGTGTTTCCTTCCCTTTGATGGATGGAAGGTTAGGCTGGGACCGGCGGCGGCGCCAGAGAGGCTACTCCTCGCCGGCCTTGCGGAACGGGGACCATTCGCTCAGCGCGGCCATTTCCTGGAGCACATGGGCGCGTTCCTCCTCCAGGAAATTCTCGACCCCGCGGCGCAGGCCTCCGTGTTCGATCCAGTGCGCCGAGTAGGTCGGCTTCGGCAGATAGCCGCGCTGGATCTTGTGCTTGCCCTGGGCTCCGGCCTCGACCCGTTGCAGGCCGTGTTCGATCGCCCAGTCGATGGCGCGGTAGTAGCAGAGTTCGAAATGCAGGAACGGCCAGTCGCCGCGGCAGCCCCAGTTGCGGCCGTACAGCGCCTCATTCCCGGCCAGGTTCAGCGCGCCGGCGACGGGGCGGCCGTCGGCGTCGGCATACATCAGCACGACCCGGTCGCCGAGGCGCTCCCCCAGCAGGGAGAAGAAGGAGCGGGTGAGGTAGGCCGATCCCCATTTGCGATCGACGGTGGATTGGTAGAACGAATAGAACGCGTCCCAGTGCCGTTCCTTGATGTCGGCGCCGGATAGGGCCTGGAAGGTCAGGCCGGCGGCGTTGGCGTCGCGTCGTTCCCGCCGCAGCACCTTCCGCTTGCGCGACGACAGCGCGCCGAGGAAGTCATCGAAGCAGGTATAGCCGTTGTTCTCCCAATGGAACTGCGTGCCGATGCGGCGCAGCCAGCCGGCCTCGCCCAGGCCTTCCCATTCGTCTTCCTGGCAAAACGTGACGTGGACGGAGGAGAGCTTGTGCGCCTCACACGCCTGGCGCAGCGCGTTGCCGATGGTGCCGAAGCCGACGCCCGATCCGGGGCGGCGCAGCAGTCTGGGGCCGGGGACGGGGCTGAACGGAGAGGCCACTTGGAACTTCGGGTAGTAGTCGCCGCCCGCCCGTTCCAGCGCGTTCGCCCAACCATGATCGAAGACGTATTCGCCGTAGCTGTGTGATTTCGCGTACATTGGGATGGCCGCGACCATCGTTCCGGACTCGTCGCGCAGCACCGCGTGCTGGGGCATCCATCCGGTGCGGGAACTGGCCGATCCGCTGTCTTCCATCGCGCTGAGGAAGGCGTGGCAGACGAAGGGGTTCCCCGGGCCGGCGCAGGCGTCCCACTCGGCCGCGTCGATCTCGGCGATCTTCGCGTGCAGCGACATCGTCAATGTGGCGGAACCGTCGGGCATGCGAAATCCTATGCCCGACGGCGGGGTTTGTCACATGGAAAGCGGGGCGGTCAGACGATCGCTTCTGGCCGCTTTCCGTCCTGGGCGGGCCTGACCCGCCCATCGCCAAGCACGCAGTCGATAGGCATTACGCGCAGACACCATCGCCAGAATCCCTGGCGATGGCCGGGTCAGGCTCGGCCAGGACGAAAGCGGCCGTCCCGGGGTCAAGCACGATCCCCGCCTGGGATGCTCAGACGAAGCCTTCCAGTTCGTCCTGCGCCCAATCCGTCACTTCCTTGATCGATTGTCCGCTTTGCAGGCGCGCGAGGATACCGGGATGGACGCCGCGGCTGTAGACCTGCACCGCGATGTCGGGCGGGGCCGGCTGCGCCGTGATCGAGGGCTGGGCGTTGTGCCAGGGGCGGATCGGATAGTTGTAGATCGTGCCGGCCGGCGGGCCGACCTTCGACCAGACGTCGAAATCCGACATGCTGACGAAGGGCGGCAGATCATAGCCCTCGGACACCGCGCAGCGTTCGGCGACCTGGGGGCGTTCCTGCAAATGGCGCACCAGGTCCTTGGCCGCGCTCTTGTTCGGGCTGAATTCCCAGACCGTGTAGAAGGTGAAGCTCCAGGGGATGAAGCGGCCGGCGGGGCCTTTCGGCATCGGGAAGGTCCAGCAATCCTCGGCGATCGCCGGCGCGTCGCGCTTGGCCACCGCCCAGGCCGAGGGCGGGTTCATGATCAGCGGGCTCTTGCCCGAGATCAGCGCGCGGTTGTTGGAGGCATCGTCATAGGTCTTGGCATCCGCCGGCAGCACCTTCACCAGGCGCTGGGCGTATTCGAGGAACTTCTGCACCTTGTCGGAGCGGACCTGGATCTTGCCCTCGGAATCGATCAGTTCGGCGCCGAAGGCCGCGTACCAGGCGCCCGTGTTGTTGATCGAATCGTTCGTCGAACCGATGCCCATGGCGAAAGGCAAGCCGGCCTTGTGGCAGGCCTCGGCCGCCTTCAGGAAGGCATCGTAGTCCCAGGCCTGCCCGATCTCCTTGTCCGATGGTTTCGCCGGATACATTTCCCTTATGTCGATCCCGGCATGCTGCTTCAGCAGGCTGATCCGCCCGCAGAAGGTCAGGTTCAGCGAACCGGTGCTGGACGGTACCGCAACCCAGTGGTTCTTGACCTTGCCCAGGTAGCTGTAGGCCGGGGCATAGGGGCCGTATTGTTTCTGCAGGTGTTCGACGATGTCGTCCATCGGCTCCATCCGGTCCGCGAGGTTGCGGACTTCCCAGTTGGAGACTGGCAGGATGTCGTGCCCCTTGCGGGCCTGGTACTCGGCCTGCTGTGTCAGGATCAGCTTCTGGCCGACCGAGGTGATGAAGTCGATATTGACCTCCACCTTGTTCTTCTCTGCCCATTCATCGACCTGCTTGCGCAGGGTCTCGTTGGTGGCGGGTACCCAGTGGTCCCAGAATCCCAGATTGAGCTTTCCGGCGGCCCCGGCGGTGCGGATATGCACCAGGGGCAAGGCGGCGCCCGCCAGCATGGCGGTACGACGCGTGATGCGGCGTTGCTTGGTCATGATACGAATCTCCCTGACCGGCCAGAGTAAAACCCTGGCCGTTTGCCTTTTGGCTGTTCGCGGAACGAGTCCGCGCCGAAGTCACTTCGAGGCGACTTCTCCCAAGGCACGTCGGGGGGATACCCGCCACGAAAGTGCGGGTTCAGTCTATGTCAGCGGTTTACGGGATTGCCAGAAAAACAGGATCAGGCGATTTCGAACATGCCCTCGACCTCGACCGAGGCATCGGCGGGCAGGGACGGCACCCCGATCGTTGTTCTGGCGTGACGGCCGGCATCGCCGAAGACGGCAACCGCTAGGTCGGAGGCACCATTCATCACCTGGGCATGATCGCGGAAGTCCGAAGGGGCGGCGATGAAGCCGCCCAGGCGCACGACGCGGCGGACGCGGTCGAGATCTCCGCCGCAGGCCGCCTTCAGGTGGACCAGCAGGTTGATGAAGCACAGGCGCGCGGCGTCCTTGGCCTTGTCGGCCGAAACGCCCCAGCTCACCTTGCCGGTCACCGCCACCTGGCCGTCGACCGCCGGCAACTGGCCCGAGATCACGACCAGGTTGCCGGTCACGACATAGGGCACGTAGTTGGCGATGGGTGCCATGGGGCGGGGCAGGGTGATGCCCAGTTCCGCCAGGCGAGTCTCGACCTGTCCGGCCATGTCCTGATTCCTTCTGATTGTGACGGGCGGAAACCTGCCGGACGCGGGACGCGGCGTCTACCTGGGAGGCGTTTGGAGAGCCTCGGACGCCACGTCATCCTGGCCTCGTGCCGGGACCAATCGCGGGACGGTGCAGGGGATGGTTCCTGCACAAGGCCAGGATGACGGCTAATACCAAGCGAACCTGGCAATGACCCTTGCGGACTCCACCCCGTCATGCTGAGCGAGGGCCCAGCACCCACGGCTTTCCCCTGTTCCTAACGGGAAATCGTGGATGGTGGCCCGGAGCCTGTCCTCGGGCCGGCTCTTCGCCGGACCCGGGGGGCCACCACGACGAATAAGACGCCGGTGCCCTACTTCCCCACCACCCGGAACCCACGGCGGCGGGCGCGGGGCGAGCCCTCGGCCGGCAGGTCCATCGGCAGCAGGGGTGAGGTGTCGCCGGCGATGTCCGTCTCCTCCATCTCCGGGTCCGGCAGATCGCGCCGGCCGAGGTAGTTCGCGGCCAGATGGCGGAACGTATAGTCAATCAGCGACGACGCCTTGCGGACGGCGGGATCGCCCTCCACCGCGCCGGCGGGGCCGAAGCGGGTCAGGGTGAAGGCTTCCACGAAGGAATCCAGCGGCACGCCGTGCTGCAAGCCGATGCTGACCGAGGCGGCAAAGCTGTCCATCAGGCCGCGGAAGGCGGGGCTTTCCTTCAGCAGGGCGATCGAGATTTCACCCAGGCTGCCGTCGTCATACTCCCCGGTGCGCAGGAAGATGCGGTGCCCGCCGACCATCGCCCGCTGGGTATAGCCGGTGCGCCGGCCCGGCAGGTCGCGGCGGGTGGCGCGCGGGGCCGGACCATCCAGCGCCACCGGGCTCGGCGGCATCACGTGCAGGAAGGGCGCGACCGCGTCGTGCATCGCGACATGGGCCTGCGCGCCGGAGACGGGCAGGGGGCTGCCCCCGGCCAGCACCATCGCCAGTGCCTCCTCGGCCGTCAGCCCGCTGACGGCGAGCCAGGCGCGCGTCGCCTTGCTCAGCCCGCCGGTCGGGCCCAGCGGAGAGAACGCCGGCGCGATTCCGCCGGTCTCGACGCCCAGCAGCGCATCCACGGGGCCGGGGGGGAGGATCGCGGTCGTCATGCGGTGGCGGGGCGTGCCGGCCTGTTCGGCGGCGGCGCGCGCGGCCCGGGCGGCCTCGGCCAGGCCGGACAGCGCGGTCTGGGCGGGTGGCTCGGGCCAGTCCAGCGCGACGCGGGGCGCCGATCCGTCATGCGCCGAGGCCGCGTCGGCACGACCGCGCAGGATGGTGGCCAAGGCGCGGGCGATGTCGCGGGCGGCGGCGGACCCGTGGTCAATGCCGAGCGCGGCGAGGAGGCCGAAGAGGTCGGCCATCGCGATATGGAGGACGCGGTTGGCGGGGGCGGCCAGCGTCAGGGCATGGACCGCGGTCTCCACCGCCTCGGCGAAGTCGGCGGCGTCGAACTGCCCGCCGCTGTCGAGGAAGGCCTGCAGGTTGAGCACGAAGCCCGCGCCTTCCTCCGGCCGGCCGATCCACACGGTCTCGGTTGGCGCGCCGCGGCGCAGCAGCAGCAGGCGGTGCAGGCGTTCGGCCATCGGCAGGCCCAGGCCCGAGTCGCGAGCGCCCCGCTCGATCGGGTCGATCCAGGCATGGGCGGCGGTCGCCAGGTGGATGCGGTGGGCGGGCGGCGTCGCCTCGGCCGCCAGCGCGGCGAGACCGGCCGCGGCCGTGTCGTCCCACGCCGTGGGCAGGGTCACGAGGCAGGGGGCCTCATCCGGGTCGGCGCCGACGGCGATCTGCCGCATGCGGACGCCGTGCCATGTGCGATGGGTCTTCATGGTGGGCATGCTAGGGCGTGGCCCAGAGGTCGGAAAGCACATTTTGCGGTCCGGGTGTCCCCGACACACAAAATCCTGTGGATAGTCGAGTCGGATCGGCGCTCAGCCTGGATCATGGATGTTCACACCGGGGCGGTGGACCTCGGCCGGCAAGACGCGTATAGGAAGCGTCATGAATATCGGAACCTGGCTCTACACAAAGCTCAAGGGCCGTCAGGTCGGCACCGACATGATGGGCAATACCTACTATGAGGAGCGGAAGCCGAATCCCGGCTATGGCCGCACCCGTCGGTGGGTGATCTACGCCCGCGCCGCGGAAGCGAGCGAGGTGCCCCCCGAGTGGCATTCCTGGCTGCACTACACCACGGACGCGCCCTTGGCCGTCACGGGGCGGAAGCTGTGGCAGAAGCCGCATCAGTCCAACGCGACCGGCACGCCGTCCAGCTATCGTCCGCCCGGGCACGACTACCAGGGTGGCCAGCGCGCCCGCGCCACAGGCGACTACGAAGCCTGGACCCCCGGCGCCTAGGCCCCATCGATGGCGCAGCGCCGCGGCGTCGCGGAAATTCTGACCGGCGCGGCCGTCCTTGCGGTCGCCGTCGGCTTCCTCGTCTATGCCGTGTCGCATTCCGGCCAGACGACCACCGCGGGCTATACCCTCCAGGCACGGTTTGAGCGGATTGATGGCCTCGCCATCGGGTCCGATGTCCGTATCGCCGGGGTCAAGATCGGCACGGTGACCGAGGCACGGATTGATCCCAAGGATTTCATCGCCGTCGTATCCATGTCGGTCCGGCCGGACATCCAGTTGCCCAAGGACACCTCGGCCGAGATCACCAGCGAGAGCCTTCTCGGCGGCAAATACCTGTCGCTGTCGCCGGGCGGGGACGACACGATCCTCAAGCCCGGGCAGACGATCACGATCACCCAGTCCTCGATCAGCCTTGAACAACTCCTCGGCAAGTTCATCTTCAACCTGACAACCGTCAGCAAGCCCGCCGACGCGGCGCCGTCGACGGATGGAGCGTTGAAATGATCCCACCGCCCCCCGCCGCCTGGCCCGGTCTCGACGGCAACGGTGTCGGCTGCCGCGAGAAGATCCGGGTCCTGAACGAAAACCACGCGGAGGTCGCACAGGTCCTGCGAGATGCCTTCGATGACGCCGTGCTGATGGGCGTGGATGAAGCCGCGATGCGGGACATCCTGCTGGGCATGGTCCAGGGCCTCGAGTCGCCCAAGCGCGCGGTGCGATGAGGGCGCTTCCCGCGGCGGCATTCCTGGCCCTGGCGCTGTCCGGTATTGTGCTGACCGGTATGGCGTACGCCCAGGGCCCGATCGTCGCCACTCCGCTCCCGCCGCTCGACGCCCAAGGGACCGAACCGGGCACCGAGGTCCCGCCGGCGGCCATGTCCCGGTCGGCTTCCTTTCCCAATGTCTGGCAGCAGCGGCAGGGTGCGACGGTCCAGGCGCTCGACAAGATCAACGCCCGCCATGCCGAGTTGACGCTGCGCCTCGGCGTGCCGGTGAAGTTCCATGCCCTGACGATCATGCTCAAGGCCTGCGTCGTGCGCCCGCCGGACCAGCCGGCCGACGCGGCTGCCTTCCTGTCGGTGACCGATTCCAGCGACAATGCCCAGGCCTTCAACGGCTGGATGGTGCGGTCGGCGCCGGCTGTCTCGATGCTCCAGCATCCGGTCTATGACCTGCGCGTGATGGGATGCACGCCATGACCCTGCCGCCGCTGGAGCGGGTGGCCCTGCTGCTCGACATGGATGGCACGCTGATCGATATCGCGCCGACGCCCGATGGCGTCGTCGTCCCGCCTGGCCTGGTCTCGTCCCTGCGCCGCCTGGGCGAAAGGCTGGATGGGGCGCTCGCCGTCGTCTCCGGCCGGCCAGTGGAGGATGTGGACCGCCTGCTCGACCACGCCCCCCACGCTGTCGCCGGAGAGCACGGGGTCGCCATCCGCCACGATCCCGGCGCCCCGCTCCAGCGCGCCGACCTGCCAACGCCGCCCGAGGCGTGGCTGCTGGAGGCCGAGGCCCTGGTCGCGACCTGGCCTGGCGCCCTGCTGGAGCGCAAGGCGCGCGGCTTTACCATGCATTTCCGGGTCAACCCAGCGGCCGGCCCGTCCTTCCATGCCCTGTTGGTCCGGCTGCTCGCCGGCCAATCGGATTTCCAGTTGCTGGCGGGCAGCATGGTATGGGAGGTCCGCCCGGCCGGCGCCGACAAGGGCCACGCCGTCGCCGCACTGATGGCCCGCCCGCCGTTCCTCGGCCGGGTCCCGATCTTCATCGGTGACGATGTGACCGATGAGGACGGGATGCGCGTCGCCCGCGCCATGGGCGGCCTGGGCCTCCGGGTTGATGAGACCTTCGGAACCGCCGGCGGGGTCCGCGCATGGCTTGCCCACGCGGCGGAAACGGGTGCCTGGCCAGAGGACTGATCCATGGGCTTGCGTGATTTCG
The DNA here is from genome assembly GCA_002422345.1 of Acetobacteraceae bacterium UBA6159. Classification (GTDB taxonomy): domain Bacteria; phylum Pseudomonadota; class Alphaproteobacteria; order Acetobacterales; family Acetobacteraceae; genus Rhodopila. The sequence continues at coordinate 12,026 of DIUL01000069.1, read as the reverse complement.
ACGTCCTGACCTTCGACTGCTACGGCACGCTGATCGACTGGGAGAGCGGGATCGCCAGCGCGCTCCGGCCGCTGGTCGCGCAGGCCGGGATCGACGCGGACCGGGACACGGTGCTGGCGATCTTCGCGCGGGAGGAAGTGGCGCAGCAGGCCGAGACCCCCGCCATGGCCTATTCCGAGGTCCTGACCGCCGTGCATGCTCGGCTGGCCCGCCTGTGGGGCGTTGCGCCGGATGCGGCGGCGGACCGGCGGTTCGGGGGGTCGGTGCCGGACTGGCCCGCCTTCCCGGATACGGCCGGCGCTCTGGCCTATCTGAAGCAGCATTTCCGGCTGATCGTCCTGTCCAATGTCGACCATGCCAGCTTCGCGGGGTCGCTGCCTCGGCTGGGGGTTGCCTTCGATGCGGTGTACACCGCGCAGGATATCGGCTCCTACAAGCCGGACCCGCGCAATTTCCGCTATCTGCTCGACCGCCTGGCCGAACAGGGCGCCGCGCCCGCCCGCGTGCTGCATGTGGCGCAGAGCCTGTTTCACGACCACGCACCGGCCAATGCGATCGGGCTGGCATCGGCCTGGATTGACCGGCGGCATGACAAGACGGGCTGGGGCGCGACCGCCGAACCGCCCGCGGGCGTGCGCTGGGATTTCCGGTTTCGCACGCTGGAAGAACTCGCCGAGGCGCATCGCCAGGCGGCATGACAAAGAGACATCCGATGACCCAATCGCCACGCATCCCCCCCGTCCGCGGCAAGCCGGACATGGCGGCGGAACACCACGCCATCGCCGACCGGGTGCAGGCCTTCTTCGGCGCGATCGGCGGCCCCTTCGGCATGCTGCTGCACAGCCCCGTCCTGGCGAACCAGGTGCTGGACGTGGTGGAGGACATGCGCGTCCACACCACCGTCGAGGCGCCGTTGCGGGCGCTGGCGATCATGGCCACGGTGCGGGAACGGCGGATGGGCTATGTCTGGGCCGCCCAGGTCGCCTATGCCCGCCGCGTCGGCGTGCGGGAGGAAGCGATCGACGTGATCCGCGCCCAGGGCGACACCGCTTCCCTGCCCGAAGTGGAACGGGAGATCATCGACTACGCCCGCGAACTGGCCGCGACCGAACAGGTCTCCCCGGCGCGGTTCGAGGCGTTGCGGACACGCTACGGCGATCGCTGGCTGGTGGAGCTGACCACATCGGCCCAGTTCTATACGTTCCTCTGCGGCGTCGTGAACGCGTTCGAGGTCCCGATCCCCGAGGGTGGGGACCGGTTCTAGCCCCGGTCCTCCCGCCACAGGCCGAGAACATCCTGGACGGGGCGGTCGGAGAAACTGAACAGCACGGCTTCCGATGACGCCCGGTGATGATGGCGATGCCAGGCTGGCACGACGAACAGGTCCCGCGGCTTCCAGCGGATGACGGTGTCGCCGACGACGGTCTCGCCCTCACCCTCCACCACCGAATAGACCGTGCCATCCGTCGACCGGTAGGGCCGGGAGGCGAAGCCCGCCGGCAGCAGCGCCATGAAGGCCCCGATCGTGGGCATCGGCGCGCCGCCATTGCCGGGATTGATGTAGCGCAGCTTGTAGCCGTGGCAGGCATCTGGGGCGCCGTTCCGCGCCATGGTCGCCAGCGCCTCCCGCGAGCGGGCATAGGGGTAGCTGAACAGAGGCGAGGATTTCCGTTCCGGCTTCCAGTCCACCGGCACCATGTTGGCGCCATACCACGCGAGGCTGTCGCCGGCGGGATGCGATTCCTCCTGGCTGTCGGACGGGGCCTGTTCGGCGAAGCTGGCGTCGAGCAGACCGACGATGGGGACGTCGAGCCCATCCAGCCACACCATCGGCCGGTCGGTCTCGTTGCCGTGATCGTGCCATGTCCAGCTTGGCGTGATGACGAAATCCCCTGGCGCCATCAGGGTCCGTTCGCCCTCGACGGCGGTGTAGGCGCCCTGTCCCTCGACCACGAAGCGCAGCGCGGACTGGGCGTGGCGATGGGCGGGCGCGACTTCTCCCGGCATGATCAGTTGCAGGCCCGCGAACAGGGAGTGGGTGACGCGGGTCTGGCCCTTGAGGCCGGGGTTTTCCAGGATCAGCACCCGGCGTTCGGCTTCCTTGGCGGTGATCAGCCCACCGGCCCGCATGATCAGCGGCCGGACGATGTTGTCGTAGTCCCAATGGGCGGGCAGGGCCTTGGTCGCAGGCTCCCGCGTAACCATCGCATGCAGGCGTTCCCATAACGGGGCGAGGCTGTGCGGTGCGATGTCGTCGTAGAAAGATTGCCGGTCCTGGGATACGGTGACGGTATCGTTCATGGGACGTCCCCTGCTTTTCAGGCTCCGTTTGGGTAGGCAAGGGGGGCTGCCCTGTCAATCTGGACAAACCGGTGCCTGCCAAGGAGGCAAAGGTTACTCGCGGAGCGTTCGCGGCTTTTTCGTTCATTACAAATTAAAACATTGTTGTACAACATTATTCTTGACGGAACGCGCGGGCCGTGGGATTTTTGCCACACCACTTGACGGCTGGAGCAGTGTCGACCGATGCGGGATCATATGCTTCCGAAGGACTCCGCCACCAGCCGAACCGCCCTTCGGGCCGGCGCGCTCTTCCTCGTGGGCCTCATGATCCTTGCGGCACCGGCACGGGCCGGACAACCGCCCGGTGAACCGGCGACGGTGCTGGAGCGGATCAACGGAACCCTCAACGCGCAGACTTCGCTTGTTCGCAGCATGGTCAATGAATGCGTGGTCGCGGGTGTCGCCAGCGTCGTGGTCGCCATGAGCATCACTGGACCCGCCGGGCCGGTGGCGACAGCGGCCTTGGGCGCGGTGCCCGGCATGTCGGCCTATGGCATCGGCGCCATGGGTTGCGCGGCTGGCGCGGTGGGCGGCGCGGTTTCGGCCGCCATGATCCATGCCTGGGAAGACCGGTCAGCCGTGGTGGAGGCGGTGACGACCCCGATCGTCGCGGCATGGACCGCGATCGAGGAAGCCGAAGAATGGTCGATCGCCAGCCTGGCCTCCCGCGGCGGAGAAGCCGTATACGCGGCCGTCGGCGGAACGGCTTCCACGCTGATGGCCTGGTTCCAGGGTACGCCGGAAACCACCATGCTGGCATCGAGCCAGCCCGAGGCGCCGCGGATGAACGACGATGTGATCCGAGTGAGCTATCAGGTCAACGCGACGCCGGTGCGCGTTCTGCGCAAGCGCCCTGTGGTGGGCGTTCCCTGAGACCGGCCGGGGACCCGAAACCGGTCCCCTCTCTCTCAAGCCGCCTTGTTCGTCTTCGCCAGGCTCGGCACCTCGACATCGATCTCCAACGTCGAGAAATTGTCGCCCCGCTCCAGCTTGATCTGCACCGCGTCGCGGTCGACCTTGATATGCTTGGCGATGACGGCCAGGATTTCCTCCTGCAAGGTCGCGATCAGGTCGGATTTCCCGATGACCGCGCGCTCATGCGACAGAAGAACCTGCAGGCGGTCGCGGGCGACAGGGGCGGTGCTGCGCCGGCGGAACAGCCCGAAAATGCTCATGCCACCCTCCGGCCGAATAGCCGGCTCATGAAACCCTTGCGCTCCAACGGTACGACGACCTCCAGGTCCTCCCCGTTCAGGCGGCGGGCGGCGTCGAAATAGGCGCGGGACGGGGCGCTGGTGGGCGCGTTCAGCGTGACCGGCATGCCGAGGTTGGAGGCCTTCAGCACTTCCTCGCTCTCGGGGATGATGCCGAGCAGCGGGATAGAGAGGATTTCGAGGATGTCCTCGGTCTTGAGCATCTCGCCCCGGGCGGCGCGGGCGGTATCGAAGCGGGTCAGCAGCAGATGCTTTTCCATCCGCTCCCCCTTCTCCGCCTTCAGCGTCTTCGAATCGAGCATCCCGATGATCCGGTCGGAGTCACGCACCGAGGAGACCTCGGGGTTGGTCACGACCACGGCGAGGTCGGCATGGCGCATCGCCAGCAGGGCGCCGCGTTCAATGCCGGCGGGGCTGTCGCAGATGACCCAGTCGAACTTCTCCCGCAGCTCCCCAATCACCCGCTCGACGCCGGCTTCGGTCAGCGCGTCCTTGTCGCGGGTCTGGGAGGCGGGCAGGAGGGAGAGGGTTTCCAGCCTCTTGTCGCGGATCAGCGCCTGGTTGAGCTTGGCATCGCCCTGCACGACGTTGATCAGGTCGAACACGACGCGGCGTTCGGCGCCCATCACCAGGTCGAGGTTGCGCAGGCCGACATCGAAATCGACGACGACCACATTCTGCCCGGACTGTGCCAGGGCCGCGCCCAGCGCCGCGGTGGAGGTGGTCTTGCCAACGCCTCCCTTGCCGGATGTCACGACCAGAACCTTGGCCATCTTCGTCTCCCTGTTGACCCGTCAGTCGTAGTGAACTGTCAGTCGAGCGTGGTGATCCGCATATTGTCGCCATCGAGCCAAGCCTGCGCGGGCTTGCCGATCGCGCTGGCGGGCATGTCGTCCGCGGTCTGGTAGACGCCGTCGATGGCCACCAGCTCCGCGTGCATCTTGCGGCAGAAAATCCGGGCCTTCCCATTCCCCGCGAGGCCCGCGATCGCGCGCCCGCGCAACGCACCATAGATATGGACGGAGCCGCCTGCCATCACTTCGGCGCCCGAGGCGACGGAACCGAGGATGGTGACATCCCCCCGCTCGAACACGATGGACTGGCCGGAGCGGACGGGGGAATCGATGACCAGCGTGGCTACTTCCGGTGCCGCGTCCGGAGCGACCGGTTCCGGGGCAGGGGCGGCCGCCTTGGCGGGGGCCGGCTCATCCGGGATTTCGATGGGCTTGCCCGGCTTGCCGCCGCCGGCCAGCGGACGGCCCCAACGCTCCACGCCTTCCCAGGCGGGGTGCGCGCCCTCGGTCCCGATGATCTGGATGCCCTTGGCCTCCAGCATCAGCAGGAACTCGGCCACACCCTGGCTTTCCTGGGGCAGGGCGCCTAGGTCGACCACAACCGGCCGTCCCTCGAAGAAGCTGGGGGAGCGCGTGATCTGGGCGTCCAGGGCCAGAAGCCAGTCCGCCAAGGGCAGCTCGGGCGCCAGTACGAGCGCCATGATCGAGCGTCCACGTAGGCGAATGAAGGGGCGTGTCTCGGTGGTTGTCACCCGTCGGAGGTACCCCGTGCCGTCGCGCGGGTCAACGGGAAAGCGAATCGGGTCCACAAAATACTGTGGATAACGGAGACCTCGACCCCTAGGTCTAGCGGTTGAGCGATGCAATCGCGCGATCCCCGCCAGGACCGCCCCTTGAACCGGTGCCGGGTCGTTCCACATCAATGCAACCATAGATAGAATATTCCGGGCCATGGAATTGCATTGGTTGCCGTCTCTGCCTGACTGGCGCGAAGCCCTGCGCGCCCTGCCCGAAGACCCGGCCGCGGCCTGGCATGCCGCGGAGGCCCTGGCCCGGACGCGGCTCGATTTCGTGCGCACCAATGCCCTGGACACGGCCTTGCGCGGACGGCCGGTCGAACCGCCGGCGCATCCGCTCCGCCTGGCAGTGCTGGGGTCCTGCACCACGACCCATCTGCTGCCGGCCATCCGGATCGGGGGGCTGCGGCGCGGTCTCGCGATCGAGGTGTTCGAACCGATGTTCGGCGGCTGGCGCCAGGAACTCGCCGATCCGGCCTCGGCCCTGCATGGCTTCGCGCCGGGTGCGATCCTGTTCAGCCTCGATGCCCATCATGTGACCGCCGGGCTGCGGGCAGACATGGACGATGCGGCGGCCGAGGCGGAACTGACGGCCGTGTCCGAGCGGATCCGATCCGGCTGGCGCGAGGCGCGGGCGGCGTTCCGGTGTCCGATCCTGCAGCAGGCCATCCTGCCGATCCACCCGCCGCTGCTGGGATGCAACGAACACCGGCTGCCGGGCTCTCGCGCCGGGTTCGTGACCCGCCTGAATGCCGTCCTGCGTACGATGGCGGATGCCGAGGGCGTGGACATCCTGGCCGTCGATACCCGGGCGGCCCGGGACGGGGTGGCCCGCTGGCACGACCCCGGCCTGTGGCACCGTGCGAAGCAGGAGATCGCGTTGCCGGCCGCCCCGCTGTTCGGCGACCTGGTGGCCCGCTGGCTCGCCGCCCTCCAGGGGAAATCGTTCAAATGCCTGGTGCTCGACCTCGACAACACGCTCTGGGGCGGGGTGATCGGCGACGACGGGATCGAGGGCATCGCGATCGGGCAGGGCAGCCCGCTGGGAGAGGCGCATGCCGCCTTCCAGGCCTATGCGAAGGAACTCAGTCGTCGGGGCGTGATCCTGGCTGTCTGTTCCAAGAACGATCTGGCCAACGCTCTGGAGCCCTTCGAGCGCCACCACGACATGGTGCTGCGGCGCGACGACATCGCCTGCTTCGTCGCCAACTGGACCGACAAGCCCGCCAACCTGCGCGCCATCGCGCGGGCGCTGAATATCGGCCTCGACGCCCTGGTCTTCGCGGACGACAACCCGTTCGAGCGTGACCTGGTCCGCCGCGAACTGCCCATGGTGGCGGTGCCGGAACTGGGGGATGACCCCGCGCTCTATGCCTCGATCATCGCCGAAGCGGGGTATTTCGACACGCTGTCCCTGACCCGGGAGGATCGGGAGCGCACCGGCCTGTACCAGGCGAACCAGGCGCGGGAGGCCTGGAAGGATACGGCCACGGACCTTGATGCCTATCTGCGCGGGCTGGAGATGCGGCTGGTCTGGCGCCGCTTCGATCCGATCGGCGTGCCGCGGATCGTCCAGCTCATCAACAAGTCCAACCAGTTCAACCTGACCGCTCGCCGTTATACCGAGCCGGAGGTGCGGGCCGTGATGGGTGACCCGCTTGCTTTCGGGCTGCAATTGCGCCTGCTCGACCGGTTCGGTGACAACGGCGTGATCGCCATCCTGATTGGCCGGCTGGCCGGGGACGGGGATGTCACGATCGACACCTGGCTCATGAGCTGCCGCGTCCTCGGTCGCCAGGTGGAGCCTGTGACGCTGGATCTGGCCGTGGCCCAAGCCCGCGCCCTGGGGGCCCGCCGCCTGGTTGGTGTCTATGTGCCGACCGCCAGGAACGGAATGGTCCGGGAGCATTACAAAACCCTGGGGTTCAGCGTGAATGGCGTGGAACAGGACGGCGGATATCGCGCCGTATACGATGTCGCGGCGCATGAGCCGGCACCAACATTTATCGAAACCGTCGCTGGATAAGAAGAATGGAAGTAAAATCAGAAATCTATGTCGGGCTCACCGAAATTTTCCATGACATCTTCCTGCGCGATACCATTGCGCTGACGCCGGCCACCACGGCGGCCGATGTCGAGGGATGGGATTCGTTCAAGCAACTGGAGATCGTCCTGGCCGCCGAGGCGCGTTGGGGCATCCGCTTCAGCACGCGGGAACTCGATCGGCTGGCCTGTGTCGGCGATCTCGCCCATGCCATCGCGGCGAAGGCGGGTTAGGTTTCAAGCAGCCGCCGGAGCAGGCCGACGTCCTCCGCGAAGGCGCCGTCGCGTTCCATGAGTTCCCCGATCCGGGAGACGGCATGCAGGACGGTCGTATGGTCCCGGTTGCCGAATTTCCGGCCGATTTCCGGCAGGCTTCGGCTGGTCAACTGCTTGGCCAGGTACATCGCCACCTGCCTCGGGCGGGCAATGGCGCGCGAACGCCGGGCCGAGGACATGTCGGTCAGGCGGATCGCGTAGTGTTCGGCGACCTTGCGCTGGATTTCCTCGATTGTCACGCGACGCTCGTGGGACTTCAGGATGTCGTGCAGGACCTCCTGCGTCGATTCCAGCGTGATCGGGCGGTTGAACAGGTTGGCGTGCGCGATCAGGCGGTTCAGCGCGCCTTCCAGTTCCCGGACATTCGTCGTGATGCGCGTGGCCAGGAATTCCAGCACGCGGGGGGAAATCGGGATGGAGGCGCGGGAGGCCTTGGCCTCCAGGATCGAGACGCGCAGTTCAAAGGTCGTGGCGTGCAGGTCGGCCACCATGCCGCAGCCGAGCCGCGTGCGCAGCCTGTCCTCGAGCCCGTTGAGGTCGGAGGGCGACTTGTCGGCCGAGACGACGATCTGCTTGCCGGCTTCCACCAGGTAGTTGAATGTGTGGAAGAATTCCTCCTGCGTGTTGTCCTTCCCGATCAGGAACTGCAGGTCGTCGACCATCAGCACGTCGGACCCGCGGAGCTGCTCCTTGAACTCCATCGTCGAGTGGCTGCGGATCGCGGTGATGAAGCGGTACATGAACTTCTCGGCGGACATGTAGACCACCGAGACGGGCTTGCGGCCCGCCAGGACGGCCCCATCGGTCAGTTCCCAGGCGATCGCGTGCATCAGATGGGTCTTGCCCAGGCCCACGCCGCCATACAGGAACAGCGGGTTGAAGCCGGCGCTGGACGGCGTTTCCGCCACCCGGCGGGCGCAGGCATGGGCGAATTCGTTCGGCTTGCCGACCACGAACCCGTCAAAGGTATAGCGTGGGTCGAGACCGGCGGTCGCCTCGGCCCTGGCCTCCGCCCGGTCCTCGCACACCGGTTCGGCCGCCACCGGCGTCTCGGCCGGTCCGGTGGCCTGCATCGTGATCTCGGTGCCTGAGCCGACGCGGAATTCCACCCGCCGGACCTCGGTGTTCTCGGCCAGCCACAGGGCGTTGATCCGGTCGCCATAGCGTCCGCGGACCCAGTCGCGCAGGAAGCGGGTGGGCAGGGTGATGGTTACCTCATCCCCGTCGAGGCCGGACAGGGTCATCTGCCGCAGCCAGGTACGGTATTCCACATCTCCGACCTCGGCCTGGAGCCGACCCCGGATCCGGGCCCATTGGGCGGCGAGTTGCGGCTTTTCCACGTTACCTCCCCCACCCTGCGGTCGCGGTCATATTAGCCCCCTGTGCCGGCAAGGCCGGCCGTCCTCGTTTCTTCTGTTCCACGACACACAGTCTTCCCACGCGTCACGGCGCCCTGAGCATGGCGGGCCAGCGACGCATCGGCCTTGGGTCGGGTTTGGTCGGCGCACCGTTCAGCGGTTAAATGAAGGGCCCACATTCATTGGTGCCGTAGGAGTATTCCTATGCCCAATCGGGTGCGCTGGCAATAGAGATTCAGCAGTGAGTAGGGGGAGGTAAATATACGCAATATCGTTGCTTTGCCGAATATTGCGGGACCCGGCGCTAAAGCTACCTCGTCTTCGAAAAGACAGAGAGAGGCCAGGACATAGCAGAAAATCCAGTAACTGGACTGGGAACGCGCGGCAGATGAAAATTATGCAATGCTGCGCCGGCCCGGTCAACCACCCGGCCGGCGCTTTTCGGCGATTCAGGCGCTCGCGAGGGCCTTGATCCGCGCGGACAGCCGCGAAAGCTTCCGCGACACCGTGTTCAGGTGCGTGATGCCCTTGCCGGCCGCGCGCTGCATCTCGGGCTGCGCCGCGCGCAGAGCCTCGGCCGCCGCGGTCCGGTCGCCGCCGGCGATCGCCGTCTCGACCTTCTTCACGAAGGTCCGCATCCGGGACTTGCGAGCCTGGTTGCGGGCGGTGCGCTTCAGCGTCTGACGGATGCGCTTTCGCGCGGATGCGGTGTTCGCCATGGTCTCTTTCGGGTCTGTCTACAAAGGCGCCGGGGCGGGAATCACCACCGACGGGGAAGCGTGGGCTTCTACGCAGGGGGGCGGTCGAAGTCAAGAATGCTGTCCCCGGAAACCCGGCCCGCACTCCCATTTCCGGCCCGCCCGGGATTGGCATAGCGCCCCGGATGGCGGATATCCACTCCCGATGTACGACACGACCGTCCGCCCGACCCTGTCCGCCCTGTTCATGGGCTTCTTCACCGTCGGCATCTGCGGCTTCGGCGGCGTGCTGCCCTGGGCCCGCTGGATGATGGTCGAACGCCGCCGCTGGCTCACGGGGGCGGAGTTCACCGACCTCATGGGCCTCTGCCAGTTCCTGCCCGGGCCCAATGTCATCAACATATCGGTGGCCCTCGGTGCCCGCTATCACGGCGCCCTCGGCTCGGTCGTCGCCTTCTGCGGGCTCATGGCCGCCCCCATCGTCATCATCATCGTCCTGGCCATCGTCTACGATCGCTTCCACGAGGTCCCCTGGGTGCGCGATGGGTTCATCGGGCTGGCGGCCACCGCCTCGGGCCTCGTGCTGTCTATGGCGCTGAAGATGGCGGCCCCGCTCTGGGGGCGCCCTGTCGCCATCGTGGTCGCCCTGGCCACCTTCGGCGCCATCGTCGGCCCCCGCTGGTCGCTGCTGACCGTGCTCGCGGTCATGGCCCCCATCTCGGTCCTGATCGCCTGGAGGGGACGGCTGTGAACCCCCTGGTCGAGCTTGCACTGCTGTTCGGCCAGCTCTCCCTGCTGATGTTCGGCGGCGGCCCGACCATCCTGCCCGAGATGCAGCGCCAGGTGACGGAGGTCCATGCTTGGCTCACCCCGCGGGAGTTCGCGGCCCTGTTCGCCCTGGCCCAGGCGTCCCCGGGTCCGAATATGCTGGTCGTGGCCCTGATCGGCTGGCGGGTCGCCGGGGTCGCCGGGGCGCTGGTGGCCTTCGGCGCCATCTGCGCGCCGTCCTCGGTCTTGACCTACTTCGCGGCCGCCGCCTGGTACCGGTTCCGGGACAAGGCCTGGCGGAAGGTGATCCAGGTCGGGCTGGTCCCGGTGACGACGGGGCTGATCGGGGCAGGGGCCGTCATCCTCGCCGCGACCACGACGCTGGACTGGCGGACGGCGCTGCTGACTGGCGTGGCCACCGTGGTCCTGACCGCGACCCGGATCCACCCGCTGGCCGTCCTCGCGGTCGGGGCGGGCGTCGGGGTGTCGGGGCTGTTGGGCTGAATCCATATATCTATGGCGTCGGAGGCCGGCCGACATAGGTCGCGCGGGGCCGGATCAACTGCCCCTCCCGCCGCTGCTCCAGCGCATGGGCCAGCCACCCTGCCGTCCGCCCGACCGCGAAGATCGCCAGCGCCGAACCCTCGGGCAGGGACAGATGCTGTTCCAGCGCCACCTGGGCCGCGTCGATGTTGGGCCGCAGCCCGGTCTGGGCCAGCACCGCGCCGAACAGCCCCCGCCAGCGTGGCGCCGGCCCGATCAGGTCCAGCAGGGCCGCCGCCCGCGGGTCGCCATCCGGATACAGGCGCTGGCCGAAGCCCGGCAATTCCTCCCCCCGGCCCAGCCGTTCGGCCACCGTCGCGCGGGGATCGGCCATGATGCGGGACTCCGCCAGCATGGCCCGCACCCGGCTGGTCATCCCCCCATGCTGCGGCCCGCTCAACGCCGCCAGCCCCGCCAGCACGCAATGGGGCAGGGTGGCCCCGGTCGAGGCCACGACCCGCACCGCGAAGGCCGAGGCGTTCAGCTCATGATCCGCGCACAGGACCAAAGCGCGCCGGATCAGGTCGGTCCCTTCCTCATCGACGTGCCAAGCCTGGGCCAGATGGCGATGGATCGGCCCCTCGGCCGGAGTATCGGTCACCGCCTCGGCCACCGCGCGGAGACACAAAGCGGCGTCCCCCATCATGGCATCGCCGCCGGCCGCCCAGTCCTCGGTCCCCGCCAGGGCGGCAATCTGGCGCACCGCCCGGGCGATCGGCGTACCGGGGGTTAATCCGGCCAGGAAGTCGGAACGCGGCAAGGGCGGGAAGCGGGGGATATCCCACAGCAGGGCGGCGGCCTCCTCCAGCGTCGCGGTCCGGGCCACGCGGATGGCGTCCTGGCCGCGGTACCACGGGGTCCCATCGCTGATCTGGGTGATGCGGGAGGTCAGCACCGGCTCCCCGAAGTCGATCGTCGCCTCGGCCACGGCCCGCCGAGCGCGGCCCTGGCGGCGGCGGCGCAGGAGGGTCTCGATCGCCTGGGGGTCATAGAGGCTGCGCCGGGGGTCTTCCGGGTCGGGCCGGGTGCGGATCAGGCCGCGGCTGACATAGGCGTACAGGGTCTGGCGCGCCACGCCGAGGAGCGTGAGGGCCTGTTCGGCGGCGAGCCATGCGGGGGTGGGCTGTTCGTTGTCATTCATATTGATTGACTTGATCAATCTATCAATCAATATCACTGCTGTCCGGTCAAT
>DIUL01000050.1 GCA_002422345.1 Acetobacteraceae bacterium UBA6159 | reverse complement strand
GAATCCCTGGCATGCGGTGAATAAGATGGGTTAGGCTGCCGCACGAGCCAAGCCGGAACTAACGGACAATCTCCACACTGTAACCGTATTGCCGTTCGAGCACGTCATAGACCGCCCAGGGGTAATTCGGTTCCTCCGGCGCAACGGCCTTGGTGCCATAGACCCGGGTCGAGCGGCCGTCGCGCACCACGTCCCGGCTGCTGGCCATGGACAAGGTCGGCCGCTGGGTGATGTCGTGCCAGACGCCTTCCAGCCGCCGCGTGAAATCATCGTTGCCAATCAGGTTCAAGCGGTTCGGCATGTCTGGCGGAAAGACGATCACCCCGACCGGGCGAAGCTGATCGCCATTGCGTTCGGCCACCTTGAGTTCGATCAAGCGTGTCTCCTTCTGGTCCGCGCGCGCCGCGGGCATGGCGCAACCGACAGCGCCACACAGCAAGGCACCGACCGCGATAAATCGAGCATATCGCAAACCGCCAATCATGGAATGGCCCGCCGAGCAGCGTCACCCGTGACGCGGGAATGGTTCTCCATGGGCTGCGTGAAGTATTCCGGCATGTCGTTCGTGTAATATTCACTGTTCAATCTGAACGTATCCGCCTGGTCGTACAGCGGATCGCCGGGCTTGATCTGACCAGCGTCGAGGCGGTCGATCAGGTCGTGCTGATACCGGTGGGCATTTTCGTGCGTAACCGTATCCATCGCTTCGTCGAATGTGTGGAAGGAAGCCGAAGGATCGGTGTTCATGTAAAGCCGGCCATCCGAGTGCTGGTAATAGCCGTTCGTGATGTACCCGTCCTCGGGCGGTTCATTGAATGTCGTGATCGTCGTCTTGGGAATGCCGTAGGCATCGGCCTGGTGATCAGCCACCTTCTGCAGCAGCTTCTTGCGATCCTCGGCTGCCAGGGTTGGCCAGTTCGCCTTGGCATTCACGATGTCTGGATCGCCTTGCAGCTTCGTGACCATGGCTGAGCGCTTGCCGGCATCCACCGTCTCGAACGCCGGATCAACGAACTTGACTGAATAGATCTTCTTTACGGCAGCCTTGTCATCGTCCGAGAAATAGCCGGACTGCAATTCCCGCAATAGGCGATTGCGCGTCGCGGTAGGCAGAGCCTGGATTTCAGCCGCCGAGAGCTCGCCGACGATCGCCCGCGCCTCGTCATCGGTGCCCAGGAACGATGCGCCGTCGAGCCGTTCCTCGATCGCCCTCGCCTTCGCCGCCATGTCGACAACGACCGCGCCGCCACCAGGCCCCGCGCCGCCCGACATACTCATATTGCCGGCGGCGGAGGCGTCGCCGATCAGCACCGTCGGCCATCCCATCACGATCACGCCGCCATGCACGGTCTTGTCACCGATGCGGGCGGCGGGAAGGCTGTTGATCAGGACCGTGGCCGATCCCTGCACGATCATGTCGGGCGGCCCCACGCACACCGTCAGGTCGGAGATGCGGGCCGCCAGCGAGCCGCCGATCAGCACATTCAGCGCGCAGGGACCAATGATCGGGCCGCCGACATGGGGCACCAGCCCGGTGACCATGGGACACACATGCATGTCGGTCAGACGCGCCGCGGGCATACCCATGGACGAAGCCCTCAGATCAGAGGCCGGAGTGTAGAGGCCCGCCGCCCCCGCGGACAACCGTCCAGACCCGAACCAGCTTCCGGTCGGGCGGGACGCATCCTAAGCCGGCCCGAACAACGCCTCCACATCCGCTTCCGTCAGCTTCAGCGCCCCCCCATGCTCCGCCTCCATAACCGAGGCGACCAGCGCGCGCTTGCGGTCCTTCAGGACCTCCATCTTCTCCTCGATGGTGCCCACGGTGACCAGGCGGTGGACGAAGACGTTCTTGCTCTGCCCGATGCGGTGGGCGCGGTCGGTCGCCTGGTCCTCGACCGCCGGGTTCCACCAGGGATCGTAATGGATGACCGTGTCCGCCGCCGTCAGATTCAACCCGACGCCACCGGCCTTCAGGCTGATCAGGAACAGCGGCACCTCGCCCTTCTGGAACTTCCGCACGGGCGTCCCGCGATCCTTGGTATCGCCGGTCAGCATCACGTACTCGACCTTGTCCTCCGCCAACCGCTTCTCGATCAGGGCCAGCATTTCGGTGAACTGAGAGAACAGCAGCACCCGCCGCCCCTCGGCGAACATGACCGTCAGCATCTCCATCAACCGATCCAGCTTCGCTGACCCCGCCTTCGACTTCGCCACCGTCTTCAGTTTCAGCAGACGTGGGTCGCAGCAGGCCTGCCGCAGCTTGAGCAAGGCGTCCAGGATGATGATCCCCGATTTGGCGAGCCCCTTGGTCGCGATCGCCTCCTGCACGCGGGTGTGCATGGCCAGCCTGATGCCTTCGTAGATGGCGCGCTGGCCGTCCTCCATCTCGATCCGGTCGGTGATCTCGGTCTTCGGCGGCAGTTCGGAGACGACCTCCTGCTTGGTCCGGCGGAGCAGGAACGGCCGCACGCGCCGGTTCAGCAGGTCGGAGCGTTCGCCGTCGCCATGCTTCTCGATCGGAGTGCGATAGCGGGTGCGGAAGGATTTCTGCCCGCCGAGGAAACCGGGGGCGAGGAAGTCGAACAGCGACCACAATTCGCCGAGGTGGTTCTGCAACGGCGTGCCGGAGAGGCACAAACGCTGGTTCGCCTTCAGTTGCAGCGCCTGGCGCGTGGTGGCGGCGTTCGGGTTCTTGATCGTCTGCGCCTCATCCAGCACGACCACGTGCCACTCCTGCGCCGTCAGTACGACATGGTCGCGCGCCAGCAGCGGATAGGTGGTCAGCACAAGGTCGTGCTTCGGAATCTCACCGAACCGCTCCTTCCGCGCGAGGCCATGCAGCGTCAGTACGGTCAGGCCGGGGGCGAATTTCTCCGCCTCTGCGACCCAGTTCGGGATCAGGCTGGTCGGGCAGACGATCAGCGCGGGGTGTTCCAGCCTTCTGGCCGCCTTCTCGATCGCCAGGTGCGCCAGGGTCTGCACGGTCTTGCCCAGACCCATGTCGTCGGCCAGCACGCCACCCAGGCCGGCGGCCCGCAGGAACTGCAACCAGTCGACGCCGCGGGCCTGATAGGGGCGCAACGTGCCCTTGAAGCTGTCCGGCAGCACCGCGGCCGGGATCGCGCCGCCGGCTTCGCGCAACTGTCGGCCCAGGTCGCGCAGCGCCTCTCCCCCGCGCCAGACCAGGCCCGCCCGCGCCTCCAGCCCCGCGAGGTCGGCGGCGTTGAGGCGGGAGAAGCCGATCCGCCCGCCCGCTGGGTCGATCACGCCGCCATCGAACAGTTCGACCAGCGCCTGCAGGGTCGGGCGCAGCCGCTCCATCGGTAGCGCCAACAGCCGCCCGTCGGGCAGCTTAACCGTCAGGGTGGACGCCGACTCGTCGGCCAGGGAGGCCGCGAAGTTCGGCTGCATGATCAGCCGGGTCAGGGCGGTGATAAGGTCTACCCGCTCCCCGCCCACCATGACGCCCAGATGCAGCTCCAGCCAGTCGATGCCGGAACCCTCGATCAGTTCGGCATTGAAGTCGCCATCCGGCAGGACCACGCGGACCGGGAAATCGTCATCGACCTCGACCAGCCAGCCCTCGTCGCGCAGGCGGGGCACGTCGTCCAGCATGAACGACAGCCAGTCGGCGCCGGCGTCGTCGTCGACCATCGCGAAGTCGTCGGAATGGGCGTGGCGGTACCAGACCGGGATCAGGCGGGAGACGCGGCCGAGGCCGAGGGAGGCCAGTTCGTCCATCGTCCGCCCCTCGGCCACCTCGTCACGCACCGGTTCGAACAGCGCGCCGTTGCGGGCGAAGACGCGGGGCATCGGCTGGTCGGAACATGGCACGGAGATATCGCCGTATTCGAAGGACAGCCTCGCGACCGGGACGGCCGTGAGGGAGGCCTCCCCGCGGCCATAGGCGACGCGGTAGCCGAAATTGGCCGGCAGCGCCCCCTGCATCAGCCGCAACCGTGGCCGCGGCGGGCCGGGCACGGCGACGGGCTTCGGCATCTCGTTCGGGATCGGCACGACGACGGAGGGCAGTCGGCGGGTGATCTCCTCCCGCACCTTGGCCGCCGCTTCGGCCGGGATCGGCGGGGCGGCAAGCAGGCGGGAAACGAGGGGGATGGGCAGGTCAAGGGTGACGGGGCCGATCTCCCCGGTCTCCGCGTCGACATACCAGGGCGCGGGAATGCGCATCGCCAGCAGCCCGTCATCAAGCGCCAGCATCGCGCGCTGGGTACCGTCGGCGGCGAGTTCCCAGGCGATGCGGCCGGGGCGTGGCGGGCCTTCGCGCAGCGGGCTCCCCTCGATCTGCTGCCAATAGGCGCGCCCGGTGGCGAGCACGCGGCGCAGCGTGTCGGCCGGATCGTCCTCGGGCCTGGCGGGGGACGACGTGGTGGGCCGGCGGCCGAGGCGGGAGAGGATCAGGCGGTCAGAGGGGCGCAGGAACCGCGCCGGATTGCCGCTGAGATTGGCCGGATATTGCCGGATATGGCTGAGCTTGCCGTCCTTCCGGAGCGTCGCGTTGAAGGGCTGCACGGTCAGCACGGGCACGCCCGGGCGGGCGGTGTCGCGGCCCAGGGCATACAGCAGGCGATGGCGGATCGAGTCGGGGTAGTCCTCCGTCTCATCATCCAGGTCGCGTTGCAGTTCGGTCAGCCAGGTGTCGATCGTGGCCGGCAGGCGGGGTTCGGGGGTGGCGCGGGCCGGGGATTTCGCCTTGGCCAGTGGCGTGACCTTGCCCGGGCCAGGGAGGCTCTGCCCCACGCCGCGCGCCAGGGCGTCGGCGGCTTCCTGGCGCTGGACGGCCACCAGGACGGCGGCGATGTGCTTGCAGTTGCGCCCGACCGGGCAGGTGCAGCCGCCATTGATGGTCAGGCGCCCCCAGCCGGCATCGCGCAGGCGGATGCGCTGGGTATAGGGCTTAGGGGCGGTGCCGATGACCTCGGCCGAGACGGTGGTGCCATCCGGAGACACGACGACGTCATGGACACGGCCACGCATTTCATAGATGCGTCCGGCCTCCAGCGTGCTGGCGGAGAAGGCCAGTCGCAGGGCGGCGTCGGTCAATGGCAGTCTTGTGTTCTTCTGATCGGTCATCACGACATTCATGCCTCTATCATGAATGATGGTGCCGAGTCGCGACCATAGACCAACGGTTTCGCCGGTTCCGGTTATCGCTTGAAGCCCGTTGACATCGTTCGCCCCAGGGCCGCCACGATCCGGTCATTCCGTGGGTCCGATCCCACCGCAGGGTCAGGGTCGGCAACGGAAGGAAGGATCAACGACCATGCGACGGATCACGACAGGCGTGGCCATGCTGGCGATGGCGCTCTCCCTGGCCGCCTGCGGGCATCGCCCCGGGGATCGGGCGCTCTCGGGCGGGTTGATCGGCGCGGGCGGCGGCGCGGCGGTGGCGGCGATGACGGGTGGCGCGCCCCTGGTCGGCGCGGCGATCGGTGGTGCCGCGGGCGCCCTGGGCGGGGCACTGACGAGTCCCGGCGCGGTGAACCTGGGCAAGCCGGCCTGGAGATAGAGGGGGGCGTTCGAGGCTTGAGAGAGGCGTTGGAGGTTGGGGACCTGCTGGCGTCCGCCCCCCGGCGGGATCCCCAGCACCCCGCCGCGACGGCGCCCCGGCATAAGGCCGGGGATGACGAAGGGCGACGCGGTGACAGGCGGGGCCGACAGGCCGTCGACCGCCGAACGGCTGGCCGCCTACCGAGGCCCCTTCGCCGCGGCCAGTTCCGCCCGCAGGCGCTCGATCTCCGCCCGCAGGATCGCGATTTCCCGCGCCGTCACGTCCCCCGGCTTCATCTCGTTCGGCTTTGTGTCCCCCGCCTTCACATCCGACGCCTTCATCTCGGGCGGCTTCGCACCGGCCTCCCCGCCCTCCGCCTGCGGCCGGAACGGAGAAAACAGGCTGAATGCCCGCTCCATCATCGCCATGTTCTGGCGACCGACCTCCTCCATGTTCCCGAACGGAAACAGGTTGCCCATCGTCCGCTGCATCGTATTGCGGACCTGCTCCTGCTGCTGGGAGAAAGCCGCCATCGCGTCTTCCAGATACTTCGGCAACAGCCCCTGCATCGAGCCGCCATACAGCCCGATCAATTGCCGCAGGAAGGCTGTCGGCAACAGGTTCTGGCCCTTGCCCTCTTCCTCGACGATGATCTGCGTGAGCACGCTGCGGGTGATATCGTCGCCCGTCTTGGCGTCGTAGACAACGAAATCACGGCCCTGGCGCACCATCTCCGCCAGGTTCTCAAGCGTGATGTAGCTGGAGCTCTCGGTGTTGTACAGTCGCCGGTTGGCATATTTCTTGACAACCACCGGCGGCGTATCGGCCGCCCGGGCCTCCGGTTCGGCTTGGACAGGGTTGGCCATGCATCCCTCGCAATCGGCGATGCCCCTACCATGCGGCGGAATTCGCACTTGCGAAAGCCCCCTTGCGCGGGCCACCCCCTGTTCCGCCACGCCCGCCCTCCTCCTATGGTCGGGAATGGAAGGAGAATCAGGGCGGCATGACCGATACGGCCGGCAAGGATCAGACGCGGGAGGCACCGGACGATCCCGAACCGGAGGCCGAACGCCTGCGCCGTCTGGCCGAAGACTGGATCAGCATGTGGCAGAGCGAGCTCTCCGCCCTGGCCGCCGACCGCGAGTCCCAGCAGGCCTGGCGCGCCGGACTCGATCTCTGGGCCGGCATCGCCGCGGCCATCATCCGAGCCGCGCCACGCGCGCCGCCGCATCATGACCAGGCCCCTTCCTCCGGGCCCGGGGATGCGGCGCGGCCCCCGGCCGCTGCTGCTGCACCTGACCCTCGCGATGCTGAAATCGAGCGTCTCCGTCGCCAGCTCGGGGACCTCGAATCCCGCCTGGGAGAACTCGAGCGCGGCCGCCATCCGCGCCGCCCTGGGACCCGCAAGCGCCCAGGCCGCGTTTCCCCAGGCCGTCCTGCATGAGGCTCTCCGCCAGGACGCGGCGCTGATCGCGGGCATCGCGGCCTACCGCCGGCATCCCTGGCAACGCACCCTGGAAGACCCGCCGGCGATCTGGCGGGAGGGGTCGAGCCGCCTGCTCGATTATGGCGGCACGGGCCCCGTCGTGCTGGTTGTGCCCAGCCTGGTGAACCGGGCGCATGTGCTCGACCTGATGGAGGGGCACTCGATGCTGCGGTGGCTCGCCGCCACCGGGGTCCACCCGCTGCTGCTGGACTGGGGCTGGCCCGAGGAGGCCGAACGCCGCTTCACCCTGACCGACTACACCGCGGGCCGTCTGGAACGCGCGCTCGCGGCGGTGGGTGAACCCGTGGTCCTGGCGGGCTACTGCATGGGCGGGCTGCTGGCGGTCGCCGCGGCACAGCGCCGGCCGGAGCTGGTGCGCGGGCTGGGCCTGCTCGCCACGCCCTGGGATTTCCATGCGCCCGATCCCGCCCGGGCGCGCCAGGCCGCGGACTGCCTGCCGCTGCTGGAGCCGGCGCTCGCCCTGTTCGGCGCGCTGCCCGTCGACGCACTGCAGGTGCTGTTCGCGCTGCTCGATCCCTGGGGGGTGGCGGCCAAGTATCGCGCCTTCGGGCGGCTGGACCCCAACGGCGCGCGGGCGGCGCTGTTCGTGGCGATGGAGGACTGGCTGAACGACGGCGTCCCCCTCGCCGAACCGGTGGCGCGGGAATGCCTGCGGGACTGGTACGGCGCCAATACCCCGATGCGCGGAGACTGGCGGGTCGCCGGGATGCCGGTCGATCCCACCGCCATCACCTGCCCCGCCTTCGTGGCGATCCCCGGCCGCGACCGCATCGTCCCGCCCGAGAGCGCGGAACCCCTCGCCCGCCTGATCCCCAACGCGGTCCGCCACACCCCGGCGGCCGGGCATGTGGGGATGGTGGCGGGGATGGCTGCCGAACGGGCGCTCTGGCGGCCGCTGCTGGATTGGGTGCTGGGGTTGCCGAGCGGGCGGCCCAAGCGGCGACGGGCGTAGGGGAGACCGCGCTTTAGGGGAGACTGGGCATAGGCGCGGCGCGAGCCCCTCCCTCTCCGTCATGGCCGGGCTCGACCCGGCCACCCACCCCCAGGCCGTGGGATATCCGCCTGCCGTGGCACAACCGCCGTCGGGCAGGTGGCCGGGTCGAGCCCGGCCATGACGGAGGGAGGGGGCGCGCGGCGCAGACCATTCCCCAGTCCACCGTAACGCCACCCCAACCGCCGCTCGCCCCGCCCGTCAGACCGAGGCGAAAAGCTCCTCCGGCTGATACACACGCGATACCAGGCCCTGTTCGGCCGCATAGCGCAGGCAGAATTCGATGCCCGTCCGGTTCGCCTCCAGCCCATAGGGCAGCGGATCACCGCCGATCACCGCCGCGTACCGCGCCTCGGCCGGGGGTTCGGTCGCCGCCGCCTTCGCCGCCCCGAACATCCGGTAAAGCTCCGCCGCCAGCCCCGGATCGGCCGCCAGCCGCGAGTCCTTCACGCACACGACATGGTTGACCGGATAGGCCCCGGTCCGACGGAACCAGGCCGCCGCCGCGGCCTCCGCGTCCGGGATCACGGTCCGCACCTTGCTCGCGTCCAGTCCCGGCAGGGCGATCGCGGCGTCGATCTCTCCGGCCAGCAGCATCGTCCGCAAATCCTGCCCGGGCGCGATCCGGACCACGTTTGGCGGATCGGCGTATTCCTGGACATGCGCGTCCTCGGACGTCACCCAGGTGATCGCGCGGTGATCAACCCCGTACTCCTCCAGCAGGATCCCCCGCACCCAGATGCCTGTGGTCTGGGAGAACGCGCGCACGCCCACCCGCTTGCCCACCAGATCCTCCGGCCCCCCCAGGGATGATCCCACCGGACAGACCAAAGCCGCATGATGAAAGCCGCGCATCACCACGACCGGCAGGGCCGTGATCCCCTTGTCGTACTGGCGCGCCTGGGCATGCGTGGTCAGGGCGATCTCGCACAGGTCGAAATCCCCCGTCCGGACCTGGCGGCGAAAGGCGCGGGTGATCGGCTCCACCGTCTCCCATTCGAACCGCAGCCGGTCCGATGCGACCGAGCCATCCTTCAATGCGCGGACGTGGGAATAGTCCGCGACAGCGGCACGCAGAGTAATCATGGGGCCTTCACCGTCGGATAGATGTAGTCGCCATAGTGCTTGCGGAAGGTTTCGATCAAGGCCGGCGGCGGCGGGGCATACAGGCCCTTTTTCGACACGAACCGCCCGCCCATCAGCCGGTCGAGCTTCACCGCCATCTCCGCCATCTTCACCAGATTGGTGATGCCGTTCAGGATCGGCACGCCATCCGCCGTCGCATGGATGCCGGCATGGGCCAGCAGCGCCATCACGACTCCGCCGGCGGCGATCACGACCTCGGCCCCGGCTTCCGTGTTCTTCAGCGCGGCGGCGTTGAACTGCGCCACCACGTCGTCCCGCGCCGGCCCCGGCTCGAACGCCGCGGCCAGGTCGGTCAGACGCTCCACCGCCATCCTGTTCGCACCGGTGAAGCGCTGGCCGAGACCGTAACGATGCACGTTCTCGACGATGCGGGGAGTGAACTTCTCATTGATCGTCACGAACGAGAAATTGGCGCCCATCATGCACGCGACATGCATCGCGGATTCGCACAGGCCGAGCACGGGGATCGGCGCGATCTCGCGGGCTTCGCGGATACCGGGATCGGCGATATTGCCGACCAGGAAAGCGTCGTAGCCCTCGTTCACCGCGCGGTGGACGTTCTTCAGGACCTCGGCCGTTTCCAGGAATTCCAGATAGCGGAACTGGTCGCCCACGCCGCCCACCTCGGTGATGCCGGCGACATGGATCTCGGTTCCCTCGTCCTTCACCTGGTCGAGGATCCCGCGCAGGATCTGGGGATAGGTGCCCCATTGGTCCTGTCGCGTCATGCTTTGATACCAGAGCTTCATCGCCCGCCTCCCCGCACTTACCCGCCCAATAGAACGGCGCCACCGCCAAACAGCAACACCAGGGCCATGATCCGCCGCAGCATCGCGGGCGAAAGGAACCGGATCGCCAGATGCGACCCGACCAGAGCCCCCACCAGCGTCACCGCCGCATAGGCCGGCAAGGCCGCCGGCAGGGACGCCACCGACACCCAGTTGCCCGCCAGGCCCGCCACCGAGTTCACCAGGATGAACGGCGCCGTCAAAGCCGCTGTCCGCGGCGCGTCCGCCCACCGCAAAATCAACAGCACCGGCGCGAGGAACACGCCTCCGCCAATCCCCGTCAGCCCCGACACCAGCCCGATCACAGCCCCCGTCGCCACCCGAGGCCCCCACGACGGCGCCCGCAACGGCTCCTCCGCCCCGGCCGGCCGGCCCGCGTCCCACCAAAGCCGCACGCCCGCGCCAAGCAACACCACGCCCACCAACAGCCGATAGGACGAAGCCGGCAATACCACCGCGCCCCCGATCAAGGCACACGGCACCGATCCCGCCAGAAACGGCCACAAGCCGCGCCAGTCGCCCAAACCGGCACGCCAGAGCAGCCAGCTGCCGATACAGGTCACCAGAATGTTCAGAGACAACGCCGTGGGCCGCATCACCTCGGGCGACACGCCATACAAGCCCATCACGGCAATATACCCGGACGCCCCACCCTGCCCGGCCGCCGTGTAGATGACCGAGGCCGCGAACAACAACACCAGCAGGGTCGGCGACATGGTCCCTCCTCCGGCGGTGGGGGGTAGTGCTAGGGTTTCACACCAGACCCCACCAGGGGCCTTGCCCCTGGACCCCACCAAAGGCCGAGGCCTTTGGAAACCATTGGTTGGGGGGATTCTGGGAGGGGCTGAGGTGATGTTTCAACCACAGCCTCAGCCCCTCCCAGAATCCCCCCAAAGAGCGGTTCCAAGGGCTGTGCCCTTGGTGGGGGTCTCGGGGGCAAAGCCCCTGAGCGGCGTTTGGGGCGGAGCCCCACTTCTACCCCCCTACCGCGGCAGACGGGCCAGGGGCCGAACCAACAGGAGTGCCAGGCCGCCGACCACGGCCATCGCCGCGAAGGTCAGGGCACCGTAGTGTGTGTAGAGCCACCCGGCCAGCAGTACCATCAGCCCGTTTGGCACGCCGTATCCCAGGGCGCCGTGCAGGGCCTGCGCGGTGGCCGATCGCTCGGGGGGGACGGAGCGGCTGAGGGTCATCATCGCCGAGAGGTGCTGCATCGCGAAGGTGGCCGCGTGCAGCAGTTGGATCACCGCCAGGATCGCGACCCCGGGTTCCATCGCGGTGACGCCCCAGCGGACGATGGCCGCCAGCGCGGCGCAGCCGGTCAGGCCGGCGGGGCCCAGGCGTTCGACCAGCTTGCGGCCACGCACGAACAGCAGGATTTCGACGATGATGCCCTCGGCTAGCAGCAGCCCGATCGTGGTGTCGGACAGGCCCTGGGAACGCCACAGGAGGGCCGCGAACCCGTAATAGGCGGCGTGGGAGCCCTGGATGAGCCCGCTGCCCATGACGGTCAGCCGAAAGCCGGGGTTACGGAACAGGGCGAAGCCGGCCCAGGCGCGGGGGGCGGCGGGGACGGTCTGGGCCTCGGGCAGGAAGCGGCTGAACAGGGTGGCGGTGGCATAGCCGCAGGCGATCAGCAGCGGGACCAGCCACGATCCGAACAGCGCCAGCACCCAGCCGGCGACGGCGGTCGTGACCATGAAGGTGGCCGATCCGACGGCGCGGACAGGGGCGTATTCCATCCGCCCCTCGCGGGCGAGTGCCAGGGCCAGCGAATCGACCAGCGGATTGATGGCGGATGCCGCGATCCCCTGCCCCGCGGCGACCAGAAGCAGCATCCAGAACCCGTGCGCGGGCAGGAACAGCAGCGCCATGCCGGTCGCGACCAGCCCGGCCAGCAGCAGCACGGGCCGGCGGCGGCCGATCCGGTCGGTCACATTCCCCCAGCCGGGGCCGGCGAGGATGCGGAGGAAGGTGGCCGTGCCCAGGATATGGCCGATCGACTCGGCGGACAGGCCGCGATCGGAGAAGAACAGCGGCATGAAGGCGGTCAGGGCGATGGAGGCGAAGTAGGCGCCCATGAAGGCGCCGACGCGGGTCCCGGCGCTCATGCGGCCGCCGCCCCATGCCGGGTGGTCGTGTGTCGTGTCACCCCGCGCGTCGCGTGGCGGCGACCTCGCGCAGCTTGCGGGCCATGGCGGCGATGCCGTTGCCGCGGTTGGTCGACAGTGCCTCCAACAGGCCGAGGTCCTTCAGGAACACCGGATCGGTCGCCAGGATTTCGGCAGCGGGGCGGCCGGAGTAGACCCGCAGCAGCAGCGCCACCAGGCCCGAGACGATGACCGCGTCCGAGGCGCCGGCGAAGCGCAGGACGCCGTCGCGTTCCTCAACCTCCATCCACACGCGGCTCTGGCAGCCGGGGACGCGGTGGGCGTCGTCCGCCCATGACTCGGGGAACGGGGGCAGCTTCTTCCCGAGTTCGATGATGAACTGGTAGCGCTCCATCCAGTCGTCGAAGGTCGCCAGTTCCTCGGCGATGGCGGCGATCGCCTCGGCGGCCGTGGCTTCCTCGGGGACGACGAAGGGATCGGGCATGCTGTGTCCTGTGCGTGGTCGGAACCGCTCTCTGCCACGAGCGGGCCGCCTCGCGCCACCCCGATCCCCACCCGATTCCCATTGGGTCCCGCCTGCGCGGCGATGAGGCAGCCGGACGGGGCTGCGGACCGGAGTCTGGCCGGGCCGCCCGGTCCGCGCAATTTCATATGACAAAAAATGCGCCAGCCTTGCGGATAAGTTACGAACTTGATCGGCTCCCTCGGCGCGCGGGTTGCCACGCAAACACGCAATGCCGACAATTTCATCATGGTTTCAATGAAAATCACTGCTGTCCGGTCAATCAC
>DIUL01000195.1 GCA_002422345.1 Acetobacteraceae bacterium UBA6159 | reverse complement strand
GTAAGACACGACTGAAATCCGGTCCCGCCCGAAGACGCGCGCGTACTGATTGAGCTTGATCCCGAAATTCACCGCCGATTGAAGCCGCGGCTCCCGCAGGAAGGGGTGCAGGTTCTCGGGGAGCGTATCGTGGATCCCGCCCCGCACCGCGGTCTGCCAGTGCGAGGGGAAATAGTCTGACCAGCGGCGGCAATGGAACACGAACGAGGCATCCACGTCCTTGAGCAGGGACGCGAGCAGCGCGACGTGCTGATCGCGCATGATGCTCAGGCCCTCGGCCGAAACGATCACGTCGGAACAGCCCGAGTCCATCATGCCCTCGACATCGCGCCGGAGGCTGTCGAGCGATCCGGCCATCAGGTCGATCGGCAACTGGTGATGGCCCGGCTGGTGCGGCAAGCGATGCCAGGCGGCCGGCACCAGGACGCCCCGTTCGGCCAGCGCCGGCGTCAGGGTATGGAATACGGCCTGCAGGAAGGTGGTCCCGGTCTTGTGCCCGCCAATGTGGAAGATGAACCGGGGAACAGCCATAAGTATGTATCCTGAAACGCCGCGGGTCGCTGTGAATGAACGGTTTCATCCTACCGGAACCGTTCGCCCGGAGGAATGGCGACGTGACCGCCCTCCCCCAGGGCAATCGGGTCAATGACGCCGTCGAACCGCCGGCTTACCCTCCCCGTCATCCCCGGCCTTGTGCCGGGGACCTATCGCGGCATGAATCGGCGGTATTCTGCCAATCCCCTCGATCCGTGCGGGTCATGGTCCCCGGCACAAGGCCGGGGATGACGGGGAGGGGACGGCCAACGCGCCATCTCGACCGTTCACACGATTGCCCTGCGCCCTCCCCCCGCCCCGGTGGACTCCCGCCGCCTTTCGCGCAAACAGTAGCGCAACATCTTGCGACCGGAGGAAACCACATGACCCGCCAGGAACTGCGCGCCCAGGGATCGGCCACGCTCCAGACCCTGTTCGGTTCGGCCGAACAGACAAGCGGCCTCGCCAACCTGCTGACCGAGCCGGTGTTCGGCGGCGTCTGGAATCGACCCGGTCTTGCCAGGCCCGACCGGATGCTGTGCACGATCGCGGCGCTGGCGACCGGGCCACGGCTGAGGGCGCTGCGCCGGCATCTGGCCGCAGGCGTCGACCTGGGCCTGAGCGCCGAGGCGATCCGGGAAATCCTGGTCCAGGCCTCGCTCTATGCCGGGTTCTCGGCGGCGGAGGACACGCTGGCGCTGGCGGCCGAAATCTTCGCCGAACGCGGCATCCCTTTCCCCGCCGACCCGCCCGAGGATGTGTCGCTGGAAGAACTGACCCGCCGCGGCACGGAACTGATGGGCGCGCTGCATGGCGACCGCGCGCGCCAGGGCTATGCCTCGGCCGACAACCCGATCACCGGGGCACTCTATCCGACCGCGATCCAGTATGGGTATGGGGAAATCTGGTTCCGCCCCGGCCTGGAACGGCGCCAGCGCGCTCTTGTCGCGGTCGCTGGCTTCACCGCGCTGCGCCTGCCGGAACAGGTCGCAAAGTTCGGCCAGTCGGCGCTGAACATGGGCCTGTCGAAGACCGAGGTGGTCGAGGCGATCATCCAGACCGCGCCCTATACCGGCTTCCCGCCCGCCCTGAACGCGCTCGGCGCGATCAGCGCGGTGTTCAAGTAACAGCCGAGGACCGGGGGGCGAGCCTGCCCCCCGGCCATCCGAGGAACAATCAGTCCAGCAGCCAGGGCGACGCGCTGGCCTGGGCGATCTGGCGGACCTGCTGCAACAGGCCGGGGCCAACCGGAATGCCGTTCTCCATCCGCTGCTTTGCATAGGCCCATTGCGGGTCGCCCGCGACCATCACCGGCTTGCTCGGGTCGATCGGAGTCGTTGCCCGCAGGTCGCCGCAGAACTGTGCGACGTCCTTCTGGAAGTCGTCATCGTCGCGGAACAGGCTCGGGTCGATCGCCATGAAGAAATGGCCGATATCCATGCCCTGCGGCTTCTTCGTGTGCTCGGGGTCCGTGATCAGCGTCGCACCCGACAAGCACGATCCCAGGATGTTCACCATCGCCGACAGGCCGTAGCCCTTGTAGGACGAGTTCTCGGGTGAACCACCCAGAGAGGTCAGGAACCCGCCCTTTTCCTTGGCCACAAGCGGATCGTTGGACGGGCGCCCCTCGGAATCCAGCACCCAGCCATCCGGCGTCGGCAGATTTTCGTTCGCCTTGTTGCGGATGCGGCCGGCGGCAACCGTGGTCGTCGCCATGTCCAGCAGGAACGGCACGCCATCGGCCGACGGCGCGGCAAAGGACCAGGGATCGGTGCCCAGGCGCGCCTGCTTGCCGCCGGTCGGCGCAACCTGGATGCCGGATGCCGAGGTCCCGGCCATCCCGATCAGCCCGGCCTTGGCGGCCATCAGCGTGTAGTAGCCCGTCGCGCCGAAATGGGCCGAGTTGCGCACGGCCACGACCGCCATGCCGACCTTCTTCGCCTTGTCGATCGCCACGTTCATCGCGAAATGCGAGGGTACATGGCCGAGCCCACCGCCGGCATCGACGAGGGCGGACACCGGCGACGCGCGGACGATCTTCGGCTGCGCCTTCACATTCGCTCGGCCCGACTTGTGGAGCTGATAGTAGCCGGGGATCATCGACATGCCGTGGCTGTCCACGCCGTGCAGATCGGCCCAGCCGAGAATGTCGGCTGTGACCCCGGCATTGTCCTCGGGCATGCCCCAGGAAGCGAGGATGGCCTTGAGCTGGGCGTGATGCTTGGCGTAGGGGGCGGGCATGGACGTCTCCTGTTGGGGCTGCCGCAAAGTCGCGCGAAGCGGGGGGCTTCGCAAGAGCGTGCATGACCCACTTCAACAATCCCGCGAGCCGGGCCACACTCGGCCCCGAAAAGACGGAGGACACGACCCATGGCCGACGGACAGGCCCTGCTGAACGCACGCTATGGCATGGACATGCCGAATGTGGAGGTTCCCGACCCGATCGCGCCGTTGCTCGATCGGCGCGTGGTGCGGCGCTATACCGACCAGGACATCCCCGACCCGCTGCTGGACGGGCTGCTGGCCGCGGCGCAGTCGGCCCCCGCCAAGTCGGACCTGCAGCAATACTCGGTCGTGGTGATGCGTGACAAAGCCCGCATCAAGCAGATCGCCGACTGGATCGGCACCATGGACTGGATCGCCACCGCGCCCGTGTTCCTGGTCTGGTGCGGCGACATGCGGCGCGGCCAGCGGCTGTGCGACATGCACAACATGCCCCATGCCAACAACAACATGGACACGTTCCTGAACACCGCCGTCGACTGCTCGCTGGCCATGGCGCAGTTCATGGCGGCGGCCGAGGCGGTGGGCCTGGGCACCTGCCCGATCTCCTACGTCCGGTCCCACATCGAGCGGGTCTCCCCTTTGCTCGGCCTGCCCAACGGCGTCTATCCGGTGGCGGGGCTGAGCGTGGGTTGGCCAGTGTTCCGCCGCCCGACCTCGATGCGCCTGCCGCAGTCGATCGTCGTGCACCGCGAACGCTACGACGACAGCGCCTTGCCGACCGAGGTCGCGGCCTATGACGAGCGCCGGCGCGCGCGCGATCCCGTTGCCGCGTCCGGCCTGAAGAACAACGACGTCCATCCCCCGCGCGAAGGCGTGGGCTGGAGCGAGAACGTCGCCCGCCAGCTTTCCGTGCCGGAGCGGTTCGGCTTCCGCGCCTACCTCAAGACCAAGGGGTTCGACCTTGCCTGAAGATCATATCCGCCACGCGCCCCTGATCGACCAGCACGAGGCGCAGCGCCCCAGGACCGTCCGCGCCCGCCATGCCGCCAGCCTGATCGTCTACCGCATGGCCCGCGGAGAGGCCGAGATGCTGATGGGCATGCGCGGCAAGCGGCACGTGTTCATGCCCAACCGCCTGGTGTTCCCCGGCGGACGGGTGGACGCGGCCGACCTGTCGACGCCAGCCGCGACGCCTCTGGCCGATCACACGGAACGCCATCTGCGCCGGCAGGCGAATGAGAAACTGGCCCATGGCCTGGGCATCGCCGCCGCCCGCGAACTGCTGGAGGAAACCGGGCTGTCGCTCGGCGAACCGGCTCGCCTGGGCGGGCTGTGGTACCTGGCCCGCGCGGTGACCCCGCCGAACAGCCCGATCCGCTACAACGCCCGCTTCCTGATCGTCAGCGCCGAGGAAGTCAGCGGCGAACTCGGCGGCGACGGGGAACTGGACAACCTGCGTTACTTCGGGATGCGGGAGGCGATGGAGCTCGACCTGGCGGTGCCGACACGGCGGGTGCTGGAACGGTTGCAGGTCTGGCTTGAAATGTCCGAGCAGCAGCGGATCGACATGATCCACACGCCGGTGCTGAAGAAGGACAAGGGCTGGGTGATGGAGTAGGGACGGCGGCGACCGGTCTGTCCTTTCTCGTCATCCCGGCTTCCCCACAGTCGTCATCCCGGCCGAAGGGCCGGGAACCACGACTTTCCCCTGCTGCTGGCACCCAAGCCGTGGATGGTGGCCCTGCGGCCACCACGACGGAAGGTGGCCCCCCCTCAATCCCGGTACAAATCCGCCCGGGTCGGCGGCAGTTCCGCCGGCCCCTTCACCCGCTTCGACGCCAGGGTCTGGTAGATCCCGACCGTATTCCGCTCAAACGCCAGCGAACATCCCGCCAGATAGGCCAGCCAGAGCCGCGTCTTCACGCTGCCGACCTCGGCCTCGGCCTCCGTCTGGCGCGCGCGCAGCCGGTCGTGCCACATCCGGCAGGTGCGGGCGTAGTGTTCGCGCCAGGCCTCGACGTCATGCACCTCGAACCCGAAGCGTTGCAGGTTGGCGGCCGACATGCCGATATGATCCAG
The DNA here is from genome assembly GCA_002422345.1 of Acetobacteraceae bacterium UBA6159. Lineage (GTDB taxonomy): Bacteria > Pseudomonadota > Alphaproteobacteria > Acetobacterales > Acetobacteraceae > Rhodopila. Next base: position 389 of record DIUL01000195.1, on the reverse strand, counting down.
TTCCCCGCCCGGAAAGATGTAGCGCACCAGCGCGGCGTACTCCCGCGCGCCCTTGCGGAACGCACGATCGTCGCGCTTGGCAGGCCGAGCGATGGCATGGTGCAGATACAGGCCGCCAGGGCGAAGCAGCCGGTTGACCGCCTTGAAATACTTGGGATGGTTGTCGATGCCGACCTGCTCGAACATGCCGATCGAGCTGATCTTGTCGAACGGCCCTTCCATGTCGTTGTAGTCGCGCAGTTCGATCGTGACCCGATCTTCCAGGCCCTCGCGCGCCACCCGCTCCCGCGCAAGCTGGGCCTGCTCGACGGAGAGGGTGACCCCCGTGGCGTGGACGCCGTAGTGGCGGGCCGCATGACAGATGAGCGCACCCCAGCCGCAGCCGATAT
>DIUL01000179.1 GCA_002422345.1 Acetobacteraceae bacterium UBA6159 | reverse complement strand
CGCATCCCGTCGAGCCAGCCCTGCCAGTAGGGCAGCCATTCGCCGTCGCGGTGGACGAGGCCGAGATTGACCAGCACCTGCCCGTCGTCGGCCATCGGCAGCGCGGCGAACACGCCCTGCATGAGCGCATCCCAGTCGCTGATCCCGCCCGTCGTGTAGGCGCGCTGTTGGCCGTAGGGCGGGGAGGTGAAGCACAGCGACGCGGTGTCTCCCGCCATCAGGCGCGCCACCACCGCGGGATCGGTGCTGTCGCCGCAAAGCAGGCGGTGGTCCCCGAGAAGCCAGAGGTCGCCGGCTCGGACCATAGGCTCCGCGACGGGTTCAGGAACGTCGTCGGCAGCGTCATCGGCAGTGCTACCGTCGTCCGCATCCGCGGTCAGCAGGGTATCGAGTTCCGCCATGTCAAACCCAGTCAGTGCCAGGTCGAACCCATCTGCGCCCAGGTCCGCGAGTTCGATCCGCAGCAGGTCGTCGTCCCAGCCCGCGGCCTCGGCCAGGCGGTTATCGGCGAGGATGTAGGCCCGCCGTTGGGTCTCGGTCAGGTGTGTCAGCTCGATTACCGGCACCTCGACCAGCCCCAGCTTGCGCGCAGCAAGCAGACGGCCATGACCGGCGATGATGCCGCCGTTACCATCTACAAGGATCGGGTTGGTCCAGCCGAACTCCCTGATCGAGGCGGCGATCTGGGCAACCTGCTCGGCGCTGTGGGTGCGGGCATTGCGGGCGTAGGGCACCAGGGCGTCGATGGCGATCATGCGCACTACGGGCGACGAGACGGTGCTCTCGGACCCCTCTGCCGGCACCACCTTCCTGCGCTGCGTCAGCCCTGCGGCCATGCCGTGCCGAACTCCTTTTTAGCCGAAAATAATCTGTGGGTGGCCCCGGTTTGGTAGAAGGATTTTCTCTTTCCCCAGAGAGTTGATCCCCCGCCCCCCTATGTCGGCCGTGCCATCCGTCTGGCGCGCTCCCGGAATGTTTTTAAACCGTGATGGCTGGCGCATAGGCAACGGCCATTGGCTACATCCAGCGCGGCGCCTCCATCCTGGCGTTCCACGACATGGTCGGCGAACATGCGATTCGTCGGTGAGGTCCGCTCGCAACGAACACCGTGCGCCACCCACTCGCACCGATGGCCGGCCCGGGACAGCACCGCCTCGCGCCATGCCTTGTGCTCCCCGGTCAGCAGTTCTCGGTCGGCGGTCTTCACAGCCGGACGTGCGGTGCGCAGGTCGAGAACCGGCAGGACAGGGCGGACGTTGCTGAGCACGGTCTTGGTCACGCAGGTGATCCCAGTCCGGAACGCGGCGCCGACAAGTTCCGCGTGAGCAACCTGCTCAACGAACGGAACACCATCGGTGCCCGCAACGACCGCTTCCACCGATGACGCGAATCCTGCGCGGCGCCAGCAGGATGCGGCACCATCAACGGCATCCGCTCCTGTGTCGCCAACAGCCACGCCGTCATGCGGTCGATCGAGGGCTTCGGATAGACAATGTCAAAGATCATAGTGGCAATCTACCAGATGCGATCCGGAAAAACAATGCACATGCATTACGATATAGTACTATCCTCTACGATGGCGGAGATTTTTTTGCCAATGGCGGCGAGGGCAGGGGAGGGTGGCATGCGCCGGGGGCCACGTCATTTGTCGCAAATGTCGCTCGCGCGCGTGCGCGCGCGAGGCCGCGATGCGGGGGGAAGAGAGGAAGGAGGAGGGTGAATCGCCTTGGCGTTCCACGCGCGCGAGCGACATTTGCGACATTTATGGTTTCAGGCCGTGTGACGGGGGTGGGCGGGTAATCCGCGTCGGCGGGCTTGATCGGCAGTACGGATCAATAGCGGATGATCGCGTCCAGCCTGCTCAGCCCTGATCGCAGTCGTCACCGATCTTGAACGACCGATACGCATCCGCCTGGCTCAGGTAGTCACGCCGGCTGTCGAACAGAACAGCGTCATCGGGCGGCTCGTCTGCTTCCCGGTGCAATGGTGCCTCAAACCCTTCCGGAGGATGATCAGCCAACCATTTGCTCATCGCACCAAACACCGCTCGTGCCTCGTCGTCGAACATGGCCCACTGTGCCGTCAGTGCTTCATGGCGGCGCCGCAGATCGGGTAAATCATCGAATACATCCCACAACAGATCATTGCGTCGGCGTAGCAGATGTCGGTATTCATCGGCGGCTCGGTGCCAGCTGCGCGCATAATCTGGATCCCAATACCGGTTGACAGCCGCCTCCACGACACGGTGCAGTTCCCCCGGATGGAGCGCCTCCAGCGCATCGAGTTCGGTCGCTCCCGCGCCAAACCGGGCCTCGAACCTGGCGGCCCGCAACTCGGTCTCCTTGATCGGTGTGCGCGGCAGCCTGAGCGCGATGCACTGCGCCTCTGTCAGCACCAACGGGATCAGGCGGAGGTCGACATCCAGCGATCCCGCGTCGATCGCGAATTGCAACCGGCGAGAGACGGCAAGCGGCATCGACCGTCCGGCCGGATCGAAGTCAGACAGATAGAGGACCCGCACCGGCTTGCCCAACGCCACCGCACGGTCGATCAGCAGGCGCGTGGCGGTCTCCGACATCTCACCCATCCCGGTGATCAAATTGACACCGCGCGCCCGGCACAACGGCAGCAGAATGTCGTTCATCGTCGTCTTCTCGCACCAGATCTCCAACAGATACGGGCTGGCGACCCTCCATGCGCTGGATACATCGAACCGGTAGCCAGGAAGCGTGGGGAAGCCGTCGAGCGGACCCGCGATGTCAAGCTCGCCCGAGTCAAGCTTCGTGGTCGGCGCCGCTTCATCTGTCACGAAGATTACCGGGTCGGGATTGCGACGGTCGACGAAGTGGTCAGCCGGCACCAGGCTGAGATACCGCGCATCACGACCAGCATTGACCAGGTACTTCCACGAGCGATCCGTGTTGCCATACGCCGTGCCATCCGGTTTGAGGATCGGCGTTTCCGCCGACACCAGCCGATAGTGGATGCGCCGGAGGTGAACACCGGCTCCGAAGCCGAACTGCTCGAACAGCCTCGCGAACCATTCCGCCGCCGCCCGTCGCGCGGGCTGGTCCGCCAGGAAGGGATCGTTCGCCGGCGCCATCGGCACGAGATCGGTTTGCCGCAGCCCGGTCATGCGGGCCAGTTCCTTCAGGGACAGCCGATCAAGCATCGATGCGGGCCTCCAGGCACAAACCACGGCGCTGGACCTCGGCCAGCAATGCCGTGTCGGTCACCTTGCGCAAGAATGTCTCGACCACCGACCCCGACGGCATCTGACGTGGCGTCACCCGCCGGGATGCCTGGGTACCGTGTCGGCTGACGAAGGTCCGCTCCGAGGGCGTCTCGATGGAAGAATTACCATTCAGATCGCGCCTGATCCGCGCCACCGTCGGATGCGAGACCTTCACCCGCTCGGCAATGGCGCGATCCGACCAGTGCCGCCACTCCGGGTCCCGCAGCAGCGCCAGCACGGCCTGGCGCTTGTCTTCCTGGGTGCGGCGCAGGCCGTGATCGGCATTGGCACCGGCGGCAAACAGCAGAGCCGCGCGGCGATCGCCGTGCCGTATCTCCACCGCGATGTCGGGCAGGCCAGCCGCTGCATGCGCGGCGTGGCGGTGGAACCCGTCGGCAAGCCAGTGGTCGATGCCGTCCGCGAACACCACCGCCGGCGGGAACGTTGCGCCTGCTTTCAGGGCTTCCGAGTACTCTGCGACCGTGGCGTCCGAGCAGGCCGCACGCAACTGAGTGCCGCCGTCGGTGCGGATTTGGGACAGCGGCAGGCGGGTGATGCCCATTTCCACGACGCACGGGTTCATGTTCTGTACGATCAGCTCCGGCCTCTCGGTCATGGATTTTCCTCTGGATGATTTAAAAGGTAGTAGTTCACAACTTCATGCTTGCTCGACGAGCGCCGCGCCGGCGTGCTGGTGCGCGCCTGCCCCCTCTCAGCCGATCTGGTGGGTTTGGTGGGTTTGGTGGGTTTGTTCCGGCCACTGTACTAAAACTGTCAGTACACATGTTTCTCACACACATGACATGATGAATGTGTGTGTTCTGACAGTTTCACGCGGGGTATCAGAACAAACCCACCAAACCCACCAAA
>DIUL01000215.1:8689-9165 GCA_002422345.1 Acetobacteraceae bacterium UBA6159 | reverse complement strand
GAGGCCGCGATCTGCGCCACCTGTTCGTCCGAGTGGGTCCTCGCGTTGCGGACGTAGGGCACCAGGCCGTCGATGGGGATCATGCGCACTACGGGCGACGAGACGGTGCTTTTGGACCCCTCTGCCGGCACCACCTTCCTGCGCTCCGTCAACCCTGCGGCCATGCCGTGCCGAACTCCTTTTTAGCCGAAAATAATCCGTGGGTGGCCCCGGTTTGGTAGAAGGATTTTCTCCTTTCCTGGGGATTTGAGCCCCCCGCCCCCTATGTCGGCCGTGCCATCCGCTTGGCGCGCTCCCGGAATGTTTTCAAACCGTGATGGCTGGCGCACAGGCAACGGCCGTTCGCAACGTCCAACGCGGCACCGCCATCCTGCCGCTCCACGACATGGTCGGCATACAAGCGGTGGTCCGCGGCGGTGCGGTCGCAGCGAACGCCTTGCTCCACCCATTCACACCGATGACCGGCACGGGAGAGC
>DIUL01000215.1:0-8677 GCA_002422345.1 Acetobacteraceae bacterium UBA6159 | reverse complement strand
TTGCGGAGCGTCGCGTGGATCATGTGGCTGACCGCGCGTGCGACACCGACACGTTCCGCGTGAGCAACCGGGTCAACGAACGGAACAGCATCGGCGCCCGCAACGACCGCTTCCACCGATGACGCGAATCCTGCCCGGCGCCAGCAGGATGCGGCACCATCAACGGCATCCGCTCCTGTGTCGCCAACAGCCAGGCCGTCACGCGGTCGGTCGAGGGCTTCGGATAGACAATGTCAAAGATCATAGTGGCAATCTACCAGATGCGATCCGGAAAAACAATACACATGCATTACGATATAGTACTATCCTCTACGATGGCGCGAGGTTTTTGTGCGGTGAGGACGGCACGAGCGGTGGGCCGCACGCTCGACGCGCTCGCTGAGCGCAGCAACGCGGGTCGCGTCATTTGTCGCCAATGTCGCTTGCGCGCGCGTGCGCGACGGCGACATGCGGGGAGAAGAGAGGAAGGAGGGAGGTGAATCGCCTTGGCGTTCCACGCGCACGAGTGACATTGTCAACATTTAAGACCTCCAACCGGCGCGCTGGAATTGGCGAAGACGATCGTGGGCGCGTGCCTGCACCTCGCGCTCCTGTTCGGCACATGCGGCAAGCACCGTGTAGGCCGTGGCCACACGCCGGCGCTGTAGGGGGCACCCGACCCTCCATGCCAGGCCACCTGTGGCGCAGGGGGCTCCACCGGTCCTGAGCAACCCGGCCGTCCCCCACTGGGAAGCCTTATCGCTCCAACGCGGGGGGGGCTGGAACACCACCGCTCCAGATCGGTTGGCTTTGTCCGGAGTCTCCGATACAGGCCACCTCCAGGGCGGTGTGCGCGCGCCGAAACTGGCGCGCACGCACACCCCCCGTAGGGGGGGCGCAGAAGCCGAAACTACCAAACTTCCGTAAGCTATTGATCCGAATAGTAGAAATGCAGTTTCGGCGGTAGTTTCGGAATTTCGTTACGCCAAATTGCAAGCTTGAGAAAGTGCTCGATATAAACTGCAATTTTCCAATTTGGTAGTTTCGGCAGGGGGGCAGTTTCGGGCCGAAACTACCTAGTTTCGGCGGTAGTTTCGGTTCCGCTCCGGAATGGTTCTGGCGGTCGTCAAGGCGCCTCCTCGGTGTCGTGAAGGACCCACACCGCGGGGTTCTCAACCTCCAACAAGCTCTCGCTTTGCGGGCAGATGTAGTGGCTCGGGAGAACCGGAACGCCGGCCCGGGTGATCTCGCCGGTTTCGGGATCCAGGACCTCATCATCGGTCCCGAGCACCATGTCCCGCACGACGAGATAGCCGTGCTTGGATGTTGTGTTCGGCAGGCCGAGGTCACGGACATCGCGCCGGAACTTGATGTAGCCCTTGATCGACAGGACGCCGATCCGGTCGCGGATCGTGTCCTTGCCGCCGAGACCCCGGTTGTTCTCGAATTTGGACGCGAAGGCGTTGACGGTGCAGAGGCGGCCTTGCTCCGCCTCGTCGGCGATGATCTGGAGAATGACGTCATGTCGCCGGGTCCGTTCGGCATCCAGCTTGCGGCCAAGGTCCTTGCGCACAATGCGCTCGCCATCGCGATCCAGTTCGACCCAGGCACCGCCGCGCTTGTCGATCCGCATCGGGTCGAGTGCCGGTCCATTGCGCAGCTCGATATACAGTTCCCGCGCGGTCTCCTCCTCCTCCGGTCGGAACAGGATCATCCCCGACGTGTAGAACCCTCTCAGTGCACTGGCACCCGACAGGGACAGGAACGGATCGTCCTTGACCTGCTGCTTGCTGATCTTCTTGGTGTGGTGCACCAGGATGATACCAGCCTCGGGCGCCACCTCGTCGCGCAGCGCCTCTACCCGGCTTTGCAGGAAGAACAGCATGGCGTTGTTGTCATTCTCACCCTCACCGCCGGGACCACCATCGAAGAGATTGCGGATTGGATCGATACAGATCGCGTCGGGCGGCGCGTCTGGAAAAACCTCGCGGATCGTCCCGATGACACACCCGACCCCGGTCTCATCCAACAACATCCTCAATTTTGGCGTCACAACCAGCGTATCGCGAGCGCGTGCCACGATGGCGGGCTCAAGCTGCAATTGCTGCAGGCGTTCGCGCAGATAGTCGTATTGGATCTCGGCCTGCAGGTAGAAGATGCGCAGCGGCCGTGGCGGCGTGAACCGCAGGAACGGCACGCCAGCCGCGGCGTGGACCAGCAGGTTCAACAGAAAGTCGGACTTGCCGACCTTGGGCGCCCCGCCGAGGACGAGCATCCCACCAGGCGTGAGGAGGCGTGGCCCGATCAGGTCAGCAGGTATGGGTGAGGCGTCGTCGAGCAATGCTCCCAGTGTGTAGGCCGGCACCGGCTTCTGTGCTCCAGCGGGGGCGGCGGAACTGGACGCTGCTGAGGTTGCCGTGCCCGCATCGCGTTTGTCAGCTTCCTTGACGTAGATGTCTCCCAGGCACCGGTCGATGTCCGCGTAGCGGGACTTCCACCGGTCATCCCTGTCGCTCTCAGGAACTGCCCCCATGGCTGTCTGCAAGCGAGACCGGGCCTCCATCATCGGCACGCCGTCCAACGCCCAGCGACCCAGCAGCCGGACATACGCGGCGTGATAGGACTCGCCGGCGATGATCTGCTCTATCAGTGCCTGCTCGTCGAGCGGACCAGAACGCGTTGGTCGGTCCGTGGCGCTGCCGGTCGTTGCTCCGGGCTTGGTCTCGGCCTTGCCCCACCATCTCTGGTCCAACTCGTCCAGCAGGTCGATCGGCGAGCCCGGGATCAGCCGCACGTCATGCGCCGGATTGTTGCCAACCCGACCGAAGTAGTATGACTGGGACAGCGTCCAGCTCTCGCTGCTGGCCGCGCCACGCAGCACGCCGTTCAGTCGACCCATCAGCTGTTTACGCCGGGCAGGGGGAAGCTCGGCCGACGTCGGACAGAGCACGCGCCAGCGCGGTGCGTCTGCTGTGTGGCTGGCGGACGTGTAGAGCAGGCTCAGCACGCCGCTCTTGAGCAGCAGGCCCTCGGCTTCGTCGACGGGAACGACACTGCCATCGTAATCGAGCTCGACGCCCGTGATGGCTTCAACGTTCGCGTCGTGGCGCAGGCTGCGATTCGTGGTGCGCCGGTCGCCGAAGCGGGCGAGCTTGAGCCGGGGAAGTTTGGATTTGGCGGGTGCCTGCGTTGCCCTGATGCGATCCGCCAGGGCGCTGAGGGTTGTCTGCTCCTCTGCCTTCCTGGTCGCGCTGGCGCTGGCGAAAACGGTGATGGCGAAGGGTTGTTGGAATTCAGCGTCGACGCTGGTGTCCTCTGCCGAGGGCCGGTCACCTGAAGCGTCGTCAGCGAACGCGCTCATGCGAACTTCCCCTTCTGTCCGCTGGCGCGTTCCTGGCGCCACGTGTCCCGCAGATGCAGTCCGATCTGCTCAGGGGTGGGGTGGGCGCGATCGGTCAGAGTGACGGCAGGTGGCGGCCGCGTCGCCGGTTCAGCCCAGTGCCGGCGGAAGAACGGGTTGCGGTCGGGGTCGCTCATGGAGGCGGCGCGGGCCGGGTCCATTAGCGGGTGCTCCCGTGCAGATGGTCAGCCTCGAACGTTTCGATATCGGAGAGGCGGTACAACACCTTCCCCATCGCCTTAAGGTACGGTGGTCCGACCTTTCTCCACCGCCAGGCCTGCAACGTCCGCACGCTCATGCGCCAGCGGCGGGCGACGTCGGTCTCGGTAAGGTGGCGGATGGATATCACCGTGCGGTCGTCGTGGCAGATGAGGGCACACGCCGACGTCATAGGACCCGCCGTGCGATCACGCGTGGTCGGTCGAACTCCACCCGCAGTATCTACGCGCCTGTTCATCACCCGTAACCCCGCAATATCGCGGCCAGGGCGTCGTCCCAGGCCAGGCCCTCCCGCTGGCGCCGCTTACGTTCCGCCGCCGTCAGTGCCCGCCGCGGGGCGGCATGTGTCACGTTTTGGGGCGAGGATTCACCTTGCTGAGGCGCCGGGGAAAACGTGACATCGGTCATGCGCATGACGATGCCCATCAGACACCTCGCCCATCCGTGCGGCGATAGGTCGCGCGCGGCAGACTTCGGAACAACTGATCCGCCGATTCCGCCGTGATAATCGTCCGGCGTCCGGCTTTGATTGCATGGAGATCGCCCATTCCGAGGCGCTCGTAGATAAAAGTCCGTGACCAACCATAATGGGTCTGTGTCGCTTCGACCGTGCGTCCCACAGGAGGAAGGCTCTGGAACAGGTCTCGGGAGATTACGTTCGTCATCGTATTCGGGTCCGTGCCATTGCGTCGGACCGGAACGTAGATGACTGGGTTGCCGCAAAGTGGAACGCAGCTACAGCTGCCTTCCAACTATTTTCACTTCAGCCACTTCCGGATCGTTTTGTCGGTCGGGAAAGTGGCCCCCAGGCTGACCCGGCCACTCGAGAAATCCCTGGTCATATGCAACTCCACCGAGCGACGGGCCTGGATGGGGGATTTCCCTTGAGCAAGGAGCCGACGGTACTCTTCGATGTAGGGTGCCCACACTTCCAGCTGCTTCGCTGTTTGTGTCATCCCCCGGTTGGTACCACCTTGACGCCGTCGCGCTGCCTGTGTGTGCTCGAATTGCAAGGCACGACCGGTCCGTTCGTGGGTGGGACACGTGAGTGCGGCTGCGATCATCTTCTCAGGGCTCGCCGAAGCGAGCGCCTGCTTTGCGGTCTCGAGCGCTGTTGCAAGATGCAGACGCCAACTGGGCATCGGCGTCTCACCATCCCAGTAGGAATAGTCAGTGATCTTGATGTCACCGACGTCCTGCTGCAGTCGCCGAACGATGAGCTCCAGCACGATCTTGGGATCCATCGATACCTCCGCTGGACGTAAAGCCCTGTTCGACGAGGAGTCGCGCTTCGGTGTCCACACGGCACGCCCGTCCGCACAGCCTGCATGATATCCCGAGATACTGCTTTTCTTTTCTATGCTCTTCTACAGACGATTGTTTTATATTGTGCTTTTGGTCGGCCAGTGCGATGGCACAACTATGCTCTCCCCACCGAATCGGCATCTCCCGCCGAACCTCCAGGAACTATGCTCGATCCTCGCACGCGGCGCCCTGCGACTACGCAGTCGCACGACGGAGACAGTATCTTCCGAAACGACCGGCACCGGAGAGTTTCGCCTTCACTCTTCGCCCCGCCAGCGCCCTCATGCGAACCCCAGAGAGCGGAGACACGCATGACGAAGATCAAGAACCCACGGACGGAATCACCGCCCGCCATGTCGATACCCGCCATCCCGCAGCAGGATGTGCTCGGCCGTCTGGCCGCCCTGAAGACTGCCAGCACCCCCGAACTGAAGGACCAGTGGCGGCAACTATTCGGCGCTCAACCTCCAGCCTACAGCAGGAAGTTCCTCGAGAGCCGGCTCGCGTACAAGCTTCAGGAACTCGCCTATGGCAGCTTGAAACCCGAGACCGTCGCCCGCCTCGAGGCGTTGGGCAATCAGATCGACGGCAAGAACCTCACCCTCCGCCGCACCCGCCAGCACCAGCGCCCTCTGGTTGGAACGCGACTGGTGCGGGACTGGCAGGGCGTCGAGCACGTCGTAACGGTGACGCGCGATGGTTTCGAATGGAAGGGACGACCATATCAGTCACTGTCGTCGGTCGCCCGTGCCATATCCGGAACGAGATGGAACGGTTGGACCTTCTTCGGCCTGCGCGCCCGAGGTGATGCATGAACCGCCGCGTCCGCGATCCGGCCACCCTGCCAGCGACGGTTCAGAAACGCCGCTGCGCCGTCTACACTCGGGTCAGCACCGACGAGCAGACCAGCCAGGAATACAATTCGCTGCACGCCCAGCGCGACGCGTCTGAGGCCTTCGTCGCATCGCAGCGCGCCGAGGAGTGGATGCTGGTCCCTGACCATTATGATGATGGGGGGATTTCTGGCGCCACGTTGGAACGCCCCGCACTGCAACGCCTGCTGCGGGATATCGGGGCGGGTCGGGTTGACATCGTAATATGTTACAAAATCGATCGCTTGAGCCGATCTCTCATGGACTTTTCGCGCCTGATCGAGGTGTTCGACGCCAACAATGTGACCTTCGTCAGCGTGACACAGAGTTTTAGCACCACCACATCAATGGGTCGGCTGACGCTCAACATCCTGCTGAGCTTCGCACAATTTGAGCGCGAGGTGATCGGCGAGCGGGTCCAGGACAAGATCGCTGCCTCCCGTGCCAGGGGAATTTGGATGGGCGGACCCGTTCCACTTGGTTACCGAGTAGAGAACCGCAAACTGCTCATCGACGAACCCAACGCAGATACTGTCCGCCGGGTGTTCGAGGGCTTCGTCGAGACCAGGTCCGCGACACGCCTCATACCGATCCTGCAAGCCGAGGGACACGTCACCAAGACCGGACGGCCGTTCGACAAGGGGTCGATTGCCCGACTACTGGGTAATCCCGTCTATGTGGGCGAGGCCCTGCACAAGGGGAAGTCATTCCCCGGTGAGCACGACGCTATCATCACCCGCGACCTCTGGAACCGCGTGCAGGCGATCATGCAGGAGGGTCCGCGAAGTCGCGGGGGGAATGCCCGTGCCCAGACCCCAGCCCTGCTGCGCGGGTTGCTGTTCGGCTCCGACGGCCGGGCGATGACGCCTACTCATACGCGGAAGAAGGGGCGCCTCTATAGATATTACGCCTCGCAAGCGGTGTTGAAGGGCGGACCTAACGACGCCCCCTTCCGCCGGTTGCCAGCCGGCGAGATCGAGGGGCTGGTGATGGAGCAGGTCCGGGCGCTACTTCGCCAGCCGGAGATCGTCGTCGGCACCTGGCGCGCCGCACAGGCCGAAGCACCAGATGTCACCGAAGCCGAGGTGCGTGACGCGCTCAACCGGCTCGATCCCCTGTGGGACGAACTCTTCCCCGCCGAACAGGAACGCATCGTCCGGCTGCTGGTCGCCCGGGTCACGATCAGCGATGCCGGGGCAGAGATCAAACTGAACCTCGAGGGACTGGCCGGGATGGCGCGGGAGCTTGGCGTCACCGGCGGCGATGAACGGAGGGCAGCATGACGACGGTCACGGTGTGTGTCCCGCTGACGATCCGGCGGCGGGGTGGGCGGAAGATGATCATCTCGCCGGACGGGGTGGCAGCACCGGCAGGGGCGCGTACCCCGGCGGACTTCGCGGTTACGCGCGGTGACCCGACGCTGGTGAAGGCACTGGCACGGGCGTTCCGATGGCGGCGGATGCTGGAGACCGGCGCTGCCTGCTCGGTGTCCGACATCGCCCGTCAGGAGAAGCTGAACACGTCCTACGTCAGCCGGGTGCTGCGGCTGACGTTGCTGGCGCCGGACATCGTGGAGGCGGTTCTGGAAGGACGGCAGGCGGCGGGCATCACGCTGCAAGGACTCCTTGAGCCGTTCCCGGTTGAGTGGGACCGGCAATCCCGCACGATCGGGGAGCGGCCGGCTCAGGACCGGCATTGCCATGCCTGAGCCACAGATTTGTTGCCCGAGGCGGGTCCTTGGAAACAATCGAGGCGGCGCCCCGGGGGGGGGGGAGCGCCGCCTCGTCATTCAACCGGACCATCCCATACAAGCTCGTTCCGAGCCTCGCGGCCATGGGAGCGGCGACCACCCGGCAGCGCGAGGCATGTCCGAGTGACAATTGAGACAATACCGGATTGTTCCTGGATATCAACACCCTCCGTGTTGGGTTGCCGCAGAAGCGCATCTCACATTAGGATCTCTGGCCAATCAGCAGCCCGATCGGAAACAACAGAAACAAATCACCGACCGACGCGGGATCAAACGGAAACACAACGCAGGCACCTTGGCGTCATCGCAGGACGGCAGCCAGCCGCCGCAATGAGAACCAAGGAGCCTCCAATGTTCAAGACCTTCGCGATCGCCGGCCTCGCCACCGCCCTGCTGTTTGGCGCCGTCCCCGCCCACGCCCTCATCACCGGGAATGCTCTGACGGAGAACGCTCTGACTCAGAACGGCCTGGACTGGAACGCCCTGACCGACAATGCGCTGACCGCAAATTCCCTGACCGGAAATGCCATCACGGAGAACGCGCTGACGGACAACGCGCTGGGTTCAAACGCCCTCACCGGCAACGCCCTGACCGGCAACTCCCTGACCACCAACGCGCTGACCCAGAACAGCATCCGCCCGACCGGGGTGACCGGACGCCAGAATCTGGGAACGACGACCGGACTGCACATCATCGCCGTCGAGTTGCCGGTGGCGCGCTGATCTTCCGTGGCGGCATCGCACGCAGCTTTCCACGGCAAATGCCTGCCGACAACGCCCGTCACATCGCTGGCGGGCGTTGTGATGTTCAAGCCCTGGACAGGAATGACAGGTACCAGCACGGGGCAGAGGCGGACAACCCTGAGGCGGCCGACTGTGCTGTCACTCGCAATTCCTCTATACATTCCAACCCATGTCGACCAGCAGAGCCACGACTCCGAGACCCAAGACAACCCGCACACTCGCAACTGGCGGAGGCAACGCGACCGCGTCGGGAGTTAACTTCCAGCAAAGCCTTGGAGCGCTGTTTGGTCTCTGGATGCTGACAGAGACACCCGTTGACCATCGGCTCCAACTTGGCGCCACCAAGGTCACGGGGATCCGCATGGAGACGGAAGCGCCGTTAGCCCGCATTTCTCACACGCCTCGTCG
>DIUL01000227.1 GCA_002422345.1 Acetobacteraceae bacterium UBA6159 | reverse complement strand
GAGAAGCTGCAGGAGCGTCTGGCGAAGCTCGCCGGCGGCGTTGCGATCATCCGCGTCGGTGGCAGTACCGAGGTTGAGGTGAAGGAGCGCAAGGACCGCGTGGACGATGGCCTGCACGCGACCCGCGCGGCCGTGGAAGAAGGCATCGTGCCCGGTGGCGGCGTCGCCCTCGCGCGCGCCAGCCTGATCCTGGCCAAGCTGAAGGCTGACAACGACGACCAGCGCGTGGGCATCGAGATCATCCGCAAGGCGATCCAGGTGCCGATGCGCCAGATCGCCATCAACGCGGGTGAGGACGGTGCGGTCATTTCCGGCAAGACGCTGGAGAAGGACGACTACAACTGGGGCTATGACGCGCAGTCCGGGGAGTTCAAGGACCTCGTGAAGGCCGGCATCATCGACCCGACCAAGGTCGTCCGCTCCGCCCTGCAGCACGCCGCTTCCGTCGGCTCACTGATGATCACCACCGAAGCGATGGTGGCCGATCGTCCCGCGGACGCCGAAGGCCCGACCGCGCGCGGCGGCAGCGACTACAGCGACTGATCGGCAACCGCCGATAACGGATCGTTCCGGCCGACCCCGAACATGGGCCGGCCGGAACAACCCCCCTTCACGACAACCCCGCTCGGCCGCCGCGGGAACACAGCCTGGTCACCTTCGTGACAGGCTTGCCGGCCGAGGACAGCACCATGACCCAATCCACCGTTAATACTTTGTCGCAGACCGGGATGAACCCATTTCTGTTCTCCGAGGTCGGCGCCGAACCCAACGGCATGGCCCTGAGCGTCATTTCCGTGTTCGCCCGCAAAGGCGCCGATCCCTGGGCTGAGGCCACGCGCCTGGCCCGTCTGCCGAAAGCCGCCGCGATCGAGAGCCTTTCTGGCACCATCGCCGGCATGCCGGACAGTCATTGGAACAAGGCCGACGCGGACTCGATCGCCACCCGCCTGGTCGAACTGCTGCCGGGGCGCGTTGCCAGCATGACGCAGCCGGCCGCCGCCGTCGCCACGGGCTGGCGCCCCACGAACCGGACCCTGATCCTGGCGCTTGGCGTGGCGCTGGGTATCGCGTTTACGGTGATGATGCTGACGCGCGAACGGTCCGGGATGTCGGTCGAACCGCCCGCCACCCAGTCGTCAGCCACGGATACCGGGATCGTCCGGTAGGGACGGCGTTTGCCGGTTCAGGCCGCACGCCCTTCCGGGTAGAGATGGCGCCTGGGTGTGATACCAGGCAGCGTAACCATTGACTCTCCGAACAGCGCTCATTCGTCGCGGTGGCCGAAGGGCCACCATCCACGACCTTGCTCTTCTGGACTAGAGAAAGTCGTGGGTGCCGGGCCTTCGCCCGGCATGACGAGGTGGAGGCCGCGAGGGTCATCGCCAAGGTCGGCTTGTACGAGACGCTGGCCCGCTGACAAGCAACCGATGCCGTCGGCACGACCCCCCTTCGTCGTGGCGGCCGAAGGGCCGCCATCCACGGCTTGCCAGGACCCTCAGCCGTTCAGTCGTGGATGGCCCGCCTGCGCGGGCCATGACGAGGGAGACCGGCCCACGACACCCGGCCCCTGGCGTCGCTTCGTCCGCACCCCTGATCCTACCGCGCGCGCAGCGCGGCCAGCCGATCCGTCACGCTGCCGGCCGTGACCTTCCCCTGCACCGCGGCCATCGCGTCGGCGATGTTGCGGTCTTCCTTCTCCGGCACCGTCGGGGTCAAAAGCCGAGCCTTCGCGTTGGCGGCTTCGGCTTCCGCGAGGTCGCGTTGGGCGCTGTCCTGCATCGCCTTCAATGCCACGCTCAGCCCGCTGGTCGCCTGGGCGAGGCCCGCGGCCTGCCTTGCCGCCTCTGACCGTCGCTCGGCCATCGCGCGCTGCTGTTCGGCGCGGCCCATGTCGCGCTGGGCGCGGGTCAGTTCGGCGCGGGCGGATTTCAGCTTCTGGCCGGCCTGCTGGTAGGTTTCCTCCAGCGACCGGAGGAAGGCTTCCGCGTCGACCACGTCCTGCTTTTCCCGTTCGATCTCGGGGGCCATTTCCTCCAGCATTGCGACAAGAGTGCCCAGGCTGCGTTCCAGGTCTGCCTTGGTGGCGGGGTTGGTCTCGGCTTCCATCCGCTGCGCGATCTGTTCGGCCGCGGCCATGCGCTGGCGCGACAGGCCCTGGATCGCGTCGGCTTCCTTCCGTTCCTTATCGAACCCCATGCGAGCCTGGGCGACCTGGCGCCCGACCTCATCCAGGTTCTGCTCCATTGTGCGCAACTCGGCTTCCGTCGCGGATTGCGGGTCCCAGCGCACGATCGCGGCGACCGCGCCGTTGACCGCCTGGTCCGTCTTCACGCCGACGAGGTTGCGAATGAACGACAACATGCCGTGTTCTCCTGCGTTTAGGTTTGCCTGAGCCGCTGACGGGGGTCACCCCATCATGGCGCCGGCGTTCAATATGGCGATGGCGATCTGGATTCCGATAACCAGAAGACCGGCGGCGACATTTCCCGCCTCGATCATCGCTGGCAGCCCGCGGATCAGCTTGGTGGCGAGCACGAAGGCCACAAGCTGGATGATCAGCGCGACCAGACCCCAGATGATGATGTCGAGCACGACCTGGCTGGACGCCAGCGTGGCCGCGATCGGCAGCGACAGGGCGATTAGCGTGCCCATGGCCACGACGCCCGCGGCGACGTTGCCCTTGCGGATCAGGTCGGTCTCGTGAAACGGCGTCAGCTTCATGTAGCAGAAGCACCCCAGCGCCAGCAGCGCGAGCGCCGCCGCGAACTGGGCCAGCAGGACGGGCAGCCCGCTCTGCAGGGTGGGGAGGATGTTGGCGATCATGCCGATGGCTTCCGGTTCACGTGGTTCACGACAGTTCGAGCATGCCGGGGCTGACATCCATGCCGGCCGCGACTTCAACCCAGGCTTGGCCGTCCGACTCGACGACCGAGACCAGGATGTATTCGGTTTCCGGCGCCGGGGCGGGCGCCCCGGTCGGCGCGGCGTACAGCATGGCTTGGCGTTGCAGGACCTTGGGCGTGCCGCCTTCGGCGGTCTCGATCGTCTCGGTCATGGCCAAGGGCGGGATGCGGGTCGGGCCTGGCGCCCACACGCGATCGTACATCCGGCCGTCCTTGGTCTGGAACTGGGGCCAGCCGATCATCCCCTCGGACGGATGCAGCCAGGCCGCCCATTCCTGCTGGTCGGCCGGCGTGATTTCATCGATGCGGGAGAAGAACCGGCACTCATCGGGGCTGCCGGACGGGTCCATGTGAAGCTGGAAGACCGAGCGGTTGTCCGGCAGGTACAGCCGGATCAGTTCCGAGCCTCCACCGGCCGCCGTGCCCAGCGCCGTCACGGTCATGCGGGCCGATCCGGTGTCGGCGGCGGGCGCGACCACCTTGGTGGCACCGGATGCGAGGATGAAGGGCGTCGGATCGAAGGGGAACGTCATCCCGACGCGCAGCCGGTCGGGCTTGTAGGCCTCTCCCGATAATTTGTGCCGCAGCATCGCCCCGGCGGAACCGAGTATCTTCATGGATTGGTCTCCCGTGCCGCGTTGGCGCATGCGCTGCCAGATCGCCCAGCCCACGACGGCGCCGCCGACGACCAGCGCGATCAGGACCCAGGGCGTGCCGTCGTCGTTGTCGTTCGCGCCAACGCTGGGGGTGCGACTGGCGATCGGCGTTGCCAGCGCGACCTCGGGCGGGACTTCGGGCGGCAGGTATTTCGGATCGATTGGCGTGTCCTTCCGCGCCGCGAGCTGGCGGTCGAGGTCGGCGAGTTTCTGGCGCAGGTCCGCGTTGTCCTTGGCCATGCGGTCGGCCTCGGCCCGCCATTCCTTGTAGCCGGCGTCGTTCTGGTGGTTATGGAAGAAGTCGGCCGATGCCGGGCGGCTGAGGTTGCTGACCAGGGCCCAAAGGAACAGCCCGTCCCAGATGCCGAAGCTGCGCGGCGGTCCGTACCAGCTTCCGGGGTTGGTCCAGCCGCGCTGCGAATACCAGCCCGGCCGTTCGGTCTGGCGGATCACCGGGGGCGGGGCAGGGCGCGTGGTTCCGCCGCCACCCCACACCGACGACGGCGTGGGCGCCGGCGCGGCCTGCGGACGCGGCGCCTGCTGCGTCCGGAAGGACCCCAGTGCATCGGCGGAGCGCTGGCGGGACACGGCGCGATCCCCGGCCGAGGACGGGGCGGAGAAGGACGGTCGGCTGGAAGGCGGGCTCGACGGACGGGCGTAGCCGCCGCTGGTCGACGGCGTCCGCACCGACGGCCTGGACGTGCTGAACGAAGGCGTCCGCGACACGCTGGGTCGGGAGTAGCCGCCGCTGGAGCGTGACTGGGCAAACGCCTCGGTGGGGGTGAGGGCGACGGTCAGGCCGGTGGCCAATGGCCAGGCGCCGACGGCCAGCATCACCCCGAGAGCACAGGCGAGATGAGACAGCTTGCGCAGAGGACGATCCTATCCGGTTGCCTCCGAAGCTAGGGTCGCGGGGTGGCCGGAACAACCCCCTCGCGGGTGTTGACCGCACGGGCGCTCCGGTTGCCGGGGGAGGCGGACGGGCGTAATGATTCCTTTTGTTAAGGGGCGTTTTGTCGACAGTTCGCCGACAGCCCGAGCGAGAATATTTGTAGTAGGAGCAGAAAAAAATGGCCGCTTCGCAAACAACCCAGGCTTCGTCCTCTGGTTCGGCCCCCGCCTATGACGCAATCGTGATCGGGTCCGGCATGTCCGGGATGTACCAGCTCTATCGCCTGCGGGAACTCGGGCTGCGCGCCCTGGTCCTGGAAGCCGGCACCGGCGTCGGCGGCACCTGGTACTGGAACCGATACCCGGGCGCGCGCTTTGATTCCGAAAGCTATTCCTATGCGTTTTCGTTCTCCAAGGACCTGCTGGACGAATGGGACTGGAGCGAGCATTTCGCCGGCCAGCCGGAAACCCTCCGGTATCTGAACCACGTCGCCGACAAGTTCGATCTGCGCCGGGACATCCAGTTCCGCAGCCGCGTCGCCTCGGCCCATTGGCACGAAGCCGACCGGAAGTGGGAGATCACGCTGGAAGACGGGCGGAAGTATCTGTCCACGTTGATGATCACCGCCGTCGGGCCGCTGTCCGCCCCCACGATGCCGCGCATTGATGGCGTCGACAGCTTCAAGGGTGAATCCTGCCACACCGCTCGCTGGCCGCATGAACCCGTCAGCTTCGAGGGCAAGCGCATCGCCGTCATCGGCACCGGTGCCACCGGCGTGCAGACGATCCAGGAAGTCGCCAAGACCGCCAAGACGCTGACCGTGTTCCAGCGCACGCCCAACTGGTGCGCGCCTTTGCTGAACGCGAAGATCGCGCCGGACGAAATGAAGGAAATCCGCGCCGGCTACCCGGCGATGTTCCAGCGCTGCCTCGAAACCTATTCCTGCTTTCTGCACACCCCCGACCCGCGCGGCACGTTCGAGGTCACCGAGGAGGAACGCAATGCCTTCTGGGAGAAGCTCTACGCCTCCCCCGGGTTCGGCATCTGGCTCGGCAACTTCAAGGACATCCTGATGGACCGGGCGGCGAACGCGCTGCTGTCGGAGTTCGTCGCGAACAAGATCCGCCAGCGGGTGAAGAACCAGGCGGTCGCCGAGAAGCTGATCCCGAAGAACCACGGCTTCGGCACGCGGCGTGTCCCGATGGAGACCAAGTATTACGAGGTCTACAACCAGGACAACGTGCAACTGGTCGATATCTCGGAAACCCCGATCCAGTGCATCACGCCGACCGGCATCAAGACCAGCGATGCCGAGTTCGAGTTCGACATGATCATCTACGCGACCGGCTTCGACGCGATCACCGGCAGCTTCGACCGCATCGACATCCGCGGGGTGGAGGGCGAACGGCTTAAGGATCGCTGGAAGTATGGCCCCGAGACCTATCTGGGCGTCATGGTCGACCATTTCCCGAACATGATGATGCTGATCGGCCCGCATATGGCGTTGGGCAACATCCCCCGCAGCATCGAGCATAACGTGGACTGGGTGACCGACCTGGTCCGCCATCTGCGCGATCACAAGATCACGAGGGTGGAGGCGACGGAAGGCGAGGTCCAGACCTGGACCGACCACGTGAAGTCGCTGGGCGAGGGCCTGCTGCTGAACGAGGTCAATTCCTGGATGACAGGCGTCAACACAAACGTCGAGGGCAAGCAGGTCCGCATCGTCAACCGCTACAGCGGCAGCGCGCCCGACTACCGGGCGAAGTGCGACGCGGTGGCATCGAGCGGCTACAAGGATCTGGCGCTCGCCTGACAACAGTCGATACGCGGTTCGGTTCCGAAAGGGATCGGGCCGCGTGGACGGCCCTGTGAAAAAATATCGCGCGAATACGGACGAATACACGCGTTAGCCCCTTCCCCAAGGGGTGTAACTATGGTGCAATGCACAAATCGCTGCTGGCTGCCCACATCATGGAGCATCGCGGATGACTGCATTGCCACGGATCGCCATTGTCGGCACGGGCGGCACGATCTCGGGGGTCGGCAAGGACCGCCTCGATTTCTATGAATATGGCACCTCCGGGCGCTTCATGAAGGTGGACGAACTGATCGCCACCGTGCCGGAACTGCCGCTGATCGCGGATATCGTTCCGGTCCTGTACAAGAATGTCGCCAGCACGGAACTCGGTCCGGTCATTTGGCTGGAACTGCTGGATGTGATCCACAAGACCGCTGCTTCCGACCCGACCATTGCCGGGATTGTCGTGACCCATGGCACGGCGACGTTGGAGGAGACGGCTTACTTCCTCAATCTGACAGTGAAGTGCCCGATCCCCGTGGTGGTGGTTGGCGCCATGCGTCCGTCCTCGGCGCTGGGCGCGGATGGCGGTCTCAACATGCTGAATGGCGTGCGGGTCGCGGCCTCTCCGGCGTCCAAGGGCATGGGCGTTCTCGTTGTCCTGAATGATGAGATCAATGCCGCGCGCGATGTCACCAAGACATCGAATTTTCGCGTGCAGACCTTCATCTCCCGCGATTTCGGCATGCTTGGATATGCGGATGCCGATACGGTCAAATACTACCGCAAGCCGATCCGCACAGGCGCGCCGGATACCGAGTTTAACGTCGCCGGCCTGACCGATCTGCCGCGCGTCGACATCATCCCCGCCTATGCCGGTGCCGATGGCGCGCTGGTCGAGGCCGCGGTCGCCGCTGGCGCCAAGGGGTTGATCTCGGAGGGGTTACCGTCCGGTTCGCCCTCTCCCGCGCAGAACGTGGCCTTGAAGAAGGCGGCCAAGGCGGGGGTGATGGTCGTGCAGTCGTCCCGCTCGGGCAGCGGGCGGGTGATCGACGACAAGGTTTCCCTGCGGGAGGCCGGGTTTGTCGCCGCCGACAGCCTGACACCGCAGAAGGCGCGCATCCTGCTGATGCTGGCGCTGACGGTGACCACGGACATCGCCGAACTACGGCGGATATTCGACACGTACTAGGGGCTTCGACACAAAGGATCGCGCCATGGACCAGGTATCGATGATGACAACCGGCGACGGCACGCTGACGACGCGTCCGATCGGACCGACCTTCGGGGCCGAGGTGACCGGCATGCCGATCCACGGCAATGTCTCGCCCGAGATGCTGACGCAGTTCATTGCTCTGCTGCATCGCTATCGCGTGCTGGTCGTGCCGGAGATCATGCTCGATCCCGCCGACCTGGTGGCCTTCAGCGCGCGCTTCGGACCTTTGGAAATCCACAGCCGTTTCGACAACACGCTGCCCGCGCATCGGGAAATCTTCTGTGTCGGCAATGTCGAGCGGGACGGGATGAAGGCGTCCTTCAACCGCGGTGTCGAGCAATGGCACGCCGATAGTTCGTATCGGGCGGTGCCGAGCGATGCGTCGTTGTTCTATGGGGAGATTGTGCCGCCGGAGGGGGCGGAGACGATGTTCGCCGATGCCACCGCGGCCTATCGCACGCTCGATCCCGCGATGAAGCAGCGGATCGAAGGCTTGGTCGCCGTCCATTCGCTGGAAACGCTGCGGCTTTGGGGCCAGCGGCACAACCCTGACCGCAAGCAGAACATCCCCAGCCAGGTCGCGGCCTTCCCGCCCGAGCGGCAGCCTCTGGTCCGCGTTCATCCGGTGACCGGGTCGAAGTCGCTGTATGTCTGCCCCGCGGTCATCAGCCATGTCGAAGGCATGGACCAGGCCGAGAGTGAGGCCCTGCTGGAAACGCTGATCACCCATGCGACCCAGCCGCGCTATGTCTACAGCCATCGCTGGCGGAAGGGTGACTTGGTGATGTGGGACAACCGTGCTGTCCTGCACACGGCCAGCCTGTTCGACCATACCCGCTACCAGCGGCTCATGTACCGCACGACGGTCGCCGGGAACGCGCCTCTGCTGTCCTACTGAGCCCATGCGGTTCAATCACGTCGCCAATCGCCTGAACGCCGCGCATTTCGACACGGTTGTCGAGATGCTGAAGGTGAATCTGGGTTTTGTTGAACTCCGCCGGACGGAGCGTTCGATCTGGCTGCGCCAGCCGGGCACCAATGTCGACCTCCAGTTAGGCCGCAGCACGACGGAGTCGCGCGACGCGGACAAGATGCGCTCCCAGGTGTCGTTCCTGAGCGACACGCCGCGGGCGGCGCTGGAGGATTTGGCCGCCTGGGCGCGGGAGCATGGGCTGGAGGCGAGCGTCGGTGCCTATTCCGACAAGGAATTCTACCTCGACATGCCGGCCGCCTTTGTGGACTTTGTCATCGAGGCGATGACCCCCGACCTCGCGGATTACGGCGTGGACGTGGGCTGACCGGTACGATCTTCGCGTTTGGTCCGTGGCCGGGTCCGCTCGTCCTGGCCGGGCTTGACCCGGCCATCGCCAGGGACGCGGCCGGCCGACACTACGCAAGATCGCAACCGACAGCCTTCTTGGCGGTGGCCGGGTCTAGCCCGGCCAAGACGAACCAGGAAGGGCGATCCTAGCGGGCTGAACCCCCCCCGCTGGACCTGCGGCGGCGCATCGTGAAGGATGGGGGTATGGAAACCCGAGCCATAATCGGTTGGCCGCCTTACGGCATGGCCAGGCCCGCTCTCGCCGTGCGAGAAGCGCGGTGGCAGCCCCTTGAACGCAGGACCCAAGCCCGATGACCGACCTGAACTGGATTCGTTCGGCCCCCCTCGACGACCTGATGCGGGCTGCCGCGGAGAAGCGGGACGCGACCTATGGCCGTCTCGTGTCCTACTCGCGCAAGGTGTTCATCCCGCTGACTAAATTATGCCGGGACGTCTGCCATTACTGCACCTTCGCCGAGACGCCGAAGCCCGGGAAGCCGGTGTATCTGTCCAAGGACGAAGTGCTGGCCATCGCCCGCGCCGGCGAAGCGGCCGGCTGCACGGAGGCCCTGTTCACTTTGGGCGACAAGCCCGAACTCCGCTACCGCGCGGCGCGGGAGGCCTTGGCCGAACTCGGGCATGAAACCACGATCTCCTACCTGAAGGAGATGTGCGCCGCCGTCCTGAAGGAGACGAGCCTGCTGCCGCACGCCAATCCCGGCGTGATGACGCGCGAGGAAATCGCGGCGCTGCGGGAGGTGTCGGCGAGCCAGGGCGTGATGCTGGAGTCGACCAGCACCCGGCTGTGTGAGCCTGGCGGGGTCCATTATGGCTCCCCCGACAAGGACCCGGCGGTGCGGCTGGAAACCCTGCGGCTGGCGGGTGAACTGGCCGTGCCCTTCACGACCGGCATCCTGATCGGCCTGGGAGAGACGCGGGAGGAGCGGCTGGACGCGCTGATCGCGATCCGCGACCTGCATGCGCAGTACGGCCATATCCAGGAAGTCATCGTGCAGAACTTCCGTGCCAAGCCGCTGACCAAGGCGGCGGGAGCGGATGAGCCCGATCTGAACGACCTGTGCTGGACGATCGCCGCCGCGCGCCTGATCCTGCCGATCGAGGTGCATGTGCAGGCGCCGCCCAACCTCTCTCCCGGCGTCTACCAGATGCTGATCGCCGCAGGCATCGATGACTGGGGCGGCGTGTCGCCGGTGACCCCCGATCATGTGAACCCCGAGGCGCCGTGGCCGGAACTCGATGCCCTGGCGCTGCGTACGGCGGAAATGGACAAGATCCTGGTCGCGCGTTTGCCGGTCTATCCGGCCTGGGTGGCGGACACCGCGCGCTGGTTATCCCCCAAGGTCGCGCCCCGCGTGCGCCAGCAATCCGATGCCGAGGGCTGGGCGCGGGACGATTCCTGGGCGCCAGGAGAGCCGCTGGCTCCGAAGCTGAAGCCCGCCTTGCTGTCCAAGGTCGATCCGGCGATCGAGGCCGCCATCGCCAAGGCCACCGCCGGCAACCGGTTGAATGAGGACGAGATCATCCGCCTGTTCGCCGCCCGCGACGTCGACTACGACGCTGTGATCTCGGCGGCCGATGAACTCCGCCGGTCGGTCAGCGGGGAGGTGATCCGGTATGTCGTCAACCGGAACATCAACTATACGAACATCTGTTATTACCGCTGCACGTTCTGCGCCTTCTCCAAGGGCAAGACGCATGAGGCGCTGCGCGGCGCGCCCTATGACCTGGACATGAGTGAGATCGTCCGCCGGTCGGTCGAGGCCTGGGATCGCGGCGCGACCGAGGTCTGCCTGCAAGGCGGCATCCATCCGGACTACACGGGTGCGACCTATGTGAATATCTGCAAGGCGATCAAGGAAGCCGTGCCGGGCATGCACATCCATGCCTTCTCTCCGCTGGAGATCACGCAGGGCGCTGCGACCCTGGGCAAGCCGGTGCCGGAATTCCTGGCAGAGCTGAAGGAGGCCGGCCTCGGGACCCTGCCGGGCACGGCGGCGGAAATCCTGGATGATGAAATCCGCGCGATCATCTGTCCCGACAAGATCAACACGGCCGAATGGGTGCATGCGATCCGGTCGGCACATCTTCAGGGCCTGCGGACGACGTCCACCATCATGTACGGACATGTCGAGGGGCCGCTGAACTGGGCCCGCCATCTTCTCGTGTTGCGCGACCTGCAAGCGGAAACCGGTGGCCTGACGGAATTCGTGCCGCTGCCCTTCGTCCATATGGAAGCGCCGATGTATCTGCGCGGCATGGCGCGCAAGGGGCCGACCTTCCGGGAGGCCGTGCTGATGCACTCGGTCGCCCGCCTGGTGCTGTATCCGCTGGTGGAGAACATCCAGACCTCCTGGGTGAAGATGGGGCCCGAGGGTTCGGCCATCGCCCTGAACGCCGGCGCCAACGACATGGGCGGCACGCTGATGAACGAGAGCATCAGCCGAGCCGCGGGGACTCAGCACGGACAGGAGTTCCCGCCGGAGGAGATGGAGCGGCTGATCGGCTCCATCGGCCGGGTCGCGGTGCAGCGGAAGACGGAATACGGGATCGTGTCGAATGAGCGTCGGGTGACCTCGTTCGGCGCGCCGGAACTGGCGCCGGTGATCCAGACCCCGCCGCGGAAGGCGATGGCCGCCGAATAGCGCGGGTTACCGCACCCTGACGCGGGCCTGTGCGGCGGCGCCGTCGGCGTCAAGCACGGTCAGGCGGTAGAAGCCGGGGCTGGCGGGGCGCCAGGTGGCCTCCCGCCGGACCGGTTCGGTGGGCAAGGGCGAGCCGTCGACCAGGAAGGTCAGCGGCCGGCGCCCGCCCATAACCCGGATCGTCACCTGGCCATCTGCGGACAACACGGCGCCGGGTGGCGGGAACAGCAGGCGCAGGGCGTCGGCGTTGGCGGCCTCCATCCCCTGCATCAGGGGGGCGATGGGCGCGCGTTCGGGCCGGCGGGGGTCGGCGGGCAGTAGATCGAACACGCGGTTCATCATGGGCAGCGCCAGGGACAGGCCGGTGGCGCCAGGCATCGGCGTGCCGTCCGGCCGGCCGAACCAGACGCCCACGACATGGCGGCCATCGAACCCCATCGCCCAGGCATCCCGCCCGCCCCAGCTTGTTCCGGTTTTCCACGCCAGGCCCGAGGGACCGCCGCCGCGCACCGGATGGGTCAGGGCATCGGCGACCATCCGGGCGGCGGGGCGGCTCAGCAGCGGATGCGGGGTCGTCGGCTCTCCGGTCAGGGCCAGCGGGGCGTAGCGCCCATCGGTGGCCAGAGCCGCATACAGCGCGGTCAGGTCCCGCAGGCTGATCCCCACCCCGCCCAGCGCGAGGGGCAGTGACGGGTCCGCACCGTGCGGCAGGACCAGCCGCACCCCGGCCGATTTCAGGCTGACCATGAAGCGCACCGGCCCGACCCGTTCCAGCAAGGCAACCGCGGGTAGGTTCAGGGAGCGGCGGAGCGCCTCGGCCGCCGTGACCGTGCCGGCGAAGCCGCGATCGAAGTTCTCGGGTGCATAGCCGCCGAACTGTCGCGGCAGGTCGCCCAGCACGCTGTCGGGGGCGGCCAGCCCGTCCTGGAACGCCAGGCCATAGATGAAGGGTTTCAGCGCCGATCCCGGCGAACGCAGCGCCTGCGTCAGGTCCAGGCTGCCGGCGCGCGCCGTGTCGCCCCAGGCGCCGCCATGGATCGCGCGGATTTCCCGGCTGGGCGCATCAGCCACCAGAATGGCCATCGAGACCCGGTCGGCCAGCGTCGGCAGCCGTTCGGCGGCCAGGCGTTCCAGCGCGGCCTGTAAGGGGCGGTCCAGGGTGGTGGTGATGCTGGATGCGCCCCGGTTGGCGCCGGCCAGCGCGGTCAGCGGTTGCGGCGCATGGCGGGGCAGGCGGACGCGGGCATGCGGGACCGGCGGGGCCTCGGCCATGTCGAACAGCCCGGCCTCCCGCCCCACGGCCAGGACACGGTCACGCAGCACCTGCGCGCGGGCGGGGTGGCGGTCGGGGCGAAGCGCCTCCGGCCGGCGGGGAATGGCGACCAGCAGCGCGGCCTGCGCGGGTTCCAGGGCTTCCGGCGGAACACCGAACCAAGCCAGGGAGCCCGCTCGCACCCCTTCCAGGTTGCCGCCATAGGGGGCGAGGGTCAGCCAGATATCCAGCACGCCCTGCTTGCCGAACCTTGCCTCCAACTGCACGGCCCGGGCCATCTCGATCAGCTTGGACCGTAGCGTGCGCGGGCGGGGTTCCAGCAGGCGGGCGGCCTGCATCGACAGGGTGGAACCGCCGGAGATCACACGTCCGGCGCTGGCCCATTGCAGCGCGGCCCGCCCCAGCGCGAGCGGGTCGATCCCGGGATGGGACCAGAACCGCTGGTCCTCCACCGCGATCAGCAGGTCGCGCAGCACCGGCGCGACCTGGTCGCCCGCGGACCGGAACCGCCAAACGCCGCCCGGGGCCGGCAGCAGCGCCAGCACCCTGCCGCGCTGGTCCCGGACCTCGGTCCCGACGGACGCCATGCGGGACAGGTCGGGCGGAAACAGCCGGTCGAGCACCAGGGCGGTGCCGGCCAGCAGCAGCCCGAGACCGCCCAGCAGCGCCGCGATACCAAGCGCCCGACCTGTTGGTTCGGTGACAGGTCGTCGGGCGCTTGGTATCCCATAGGTTTCGCGCGCAGCCACGACACCAACCCTGCGCGCAAGCCAGTCGCGGATAGGGGCGACTGGCTTCATTCGCTGGCGAGCACGTTGATCCGGGCGGCGGCCTGACGGGCGAACAGGGCCGGGCGGTACATGTCCGACAACTCGGCGCCAGGCAGTTCGAAGCTGCCCGGCGTGACGGCGCGCAGTTTCACGGCGACGCGGAAATCACCCTTGTTCGCCGGCAGCGTCATGATCGCGGCGAAGCGGTCATCGGCGCCGGGCTGGGCGTCGGTGCCGCTCAGCTTGCCCAGCCAGGGCGCGCTGGGGATGTCGCCCTCCGGGAAGCGGCCGACGATCTCCCATCCCGCCGGCAGACCGTGCATCAGTTGGGCCGTGTGTTCCTGCCCGTCCTCGGCCTTGCCCTCCAGCAGCAGGACGAAGACCGTGTTCTGGCGCAGGGTGTCCAGGTTCAGCGGCTTGCCGTCCATCGCCAGGAACTTGCGGCGGATCGACATCTGGTTGCGTTCGGCCGGCAAGGCGGTGGCAGGCACGCCGGTGACCGAGACCGATTGCCAGACCGGCTGGTCATCCAGGTTCAGCAGCACCGCGGGTTCCATCAGGGGCAGGGTCAGTGATGGCGCCGGGGCGATGGCGGTCCCGTTCAGGCTGACCTTCACCGGCCGCCCCTCCCGCCCCAGCACCGCGGCGGCGGCGATGGCCCAGGCCTGTTCCTGCGTCGACAGCATCGCGGGGGCGAGGTCCGTCCCCGGCAGGCGTTCGCGCAGCGGGCCGATCTGGTCCGCCAGGAGTCCGCTTTCCCGCAGCAGCACGGCGATGGCCAGTTGGTCGCGCAGCGCGGAGCCGTAATCGCCGGACCAGAAGGTCCGCGCCGGAGCAGCGAGCGCCGCCCGGAACGCCGCTTCGGCCCGTCCACGATCCCGCGCGAGCGCCAGAGCGGCGCCGATCTGCGCCTTTGCGAGCGGGGTCGGCAGGACGGCCAGGTTCTCGGCCAGCACCCGTGCCGCGCCCGGCCGGCCCTTGCCCGCCCGCGCCAGCACGTAGAGCCGATAGGCCTGGTTCACCATGCCCTGGGCATCCATCCCGGCGCCGTCCGCTTCTTCTCCGAGTGCGCGAAGTGCGTCCTTCAGCGCCTGTTCGGGTACGGCGGCGCCGGCGGCCTTGGCGCGCAGCAGGAAGTCGGTGGCATAGGCGGACAGCCAGCCCTGGCCCTCGCCATTCGCCGACCACATGCCGAACAGCCCGTCATAGCGCTGCCGGTCCAGCACCTGCGCCACCGAGTCCTGCAACCGCGCCGCCCGATCCGGGCCGGCAAGTGCCCCATCCGGCAGCAGCGCGAGGGGGAAGCCCCGACTGGTCGCCTGTTCCAGGCAGCGGAGTGCGTAGTCATCCAGCAGGCGGACCAACGCCGGCACGTCGTAGCGCACCGCTCCGCCGATCGTCGCCTGGGCGCGCCAGGTGCCGGCCAGGAAGCGGTCGCCAGCCGGGTTCAGCGGCGCGTCGGTGTTGGGGGCCAGGTCCGATCCGGCCAGGAAGGTGGCGGGGCCGCGCGCGGGGCGGACCGTGATCGCGACCTCTCGTTGCACCGCGAACCCGTCCGGGCCGCGGACATCGAGGCGGACAACGCCGCGCCCGGCACCGGTGGCCTTGATCCGGGTCGTCGGCACCGCCTGCTGGCCCTGCGTCAGGCGCGCCGTCAGTTGCGCCGGCCCGGCCAGCGCCAGCGGCCCCTCCACGGACACGGTGGCGGAGACATCGCCGGCCGGCAGTTCCAGGTTCTGCAGCAGTACGGCGAAGCGGGCCTCATCTCCTGGCGCCAGGAAGCGGGGCAGCAGCGGTTCGGCCACCAGCGGGTCGCGTACCAGGACCTGCTTGCTGGCCGATCCGATGCGGGCGCCGTTCCAGCCGACCGCCATCAGGCGCACCTGGCCGGCGAAGTCCGGCATCTCCAGCGGGATGTCCAGCTTGCCATCCGCGCCGATCTGGCGGGGTGGGGTGAACAAGGTAACCGTCCGCACCGGCGTGTCCGGCAGCGCCATGCCGCCGTCATCGCCGCCCTGTTGCAGGACGGCGGCCTCGCCCTCGGCCGGGGCGATCAGCCGGCCCCATTGGTCGCGGATATCCAGTCCCAGTTGCCGCCGTCCGAGGAAATGCGGCGCCGGGTTGGGGGATGCGAAGTTGGTCAGGCGCAGAATGCCCTCATCCACCGCGGCCAGGGTGACCCAGGTGCCCGGCGTGCCGCGCACCGGCACGATGGCGGTGGCGCGGGGTGGGAATTTCTCGGGCGTGTCCAGCGACAGCTCAACCTTGCGGGTGGCGGGGTCGATGCCGACCCAGGTCAGGCCGATGGCGCGCGCCGGGCGGTTGGCGGGGCCCACGTCGCC
Source organism: Acetobacteraceae bacterium UBA6159 (assembly GCA_002422345.1). Taxonomy (GTDB): domain Bacteria; phylum Pseudomonadota; class Alphaproteobacteria; order Acetobacterales; family Acetobacteraceae; genus Rhodopila. The sequence continues at coordinate 8,072 of DIUL01000227.1, read as the reverse complement.
GGGCCGGAAGGCGTGAACGGCGATATAGGCGCCCGGCCCCCAATCGGCGTTGACCGGGACCTCGACCGTCGTGCCGCCCTCGGCCACGTCGATGTTGCGGAGCATCAGCACCCGGTCGGTCAGCACCATCAAGGTGCCCTTGCCGCTGAAGGGCGGGGCGATATGCACCTTCGCCACATCCCCCGGCGTATGGACGGCGCGGTCGGCGGACACATCCACCTGGTCGGGCACATCGGGGGCGCCGGAGGACACCCAGCCCGAGCGGAACCGGACCGAGGCCGCCGCCATGCCGCCCGCCTCGGTCACCTCCAGCCGGTAGCGGCCGAAATCCAGCTTCTTCGCGAAGCGGGCCGGCGCGTCGGCGGTGATGGCCAGGTCGTGGGTTTCCAGCGGTTCGTCTTTCCAGACGATCTGGTAGCGGGCGATGCTGCCGCTGGTGACCAGGCGCCAGTCGGGACGCTCCCGCACCAGGCGCAGCTTGGCACCCAGGGCGATCCGCTTGCCGTCGGGGTCGACGGCGGCGATGTCGAACCCGGCCTCGGTCGCGGCATCGACGGCGCCGTTGGGGAACAGGGCCTTGATGCCGATCAGCCGTCCGGCCGGCCGGACCGGCACGCTCAGGGTGGCGCGCGACGCCCGCCCGCCCGGATCGTCGACCGAGACCTCGATCTCCGCTTTCAGCGCGCGGGTCGTGTCCGGCGCGCGGGCCAGGTTGATCGTCATGGTGCTGCGGCCCTGCGCGTCGGTTTCCGGCAGGTCGACGTTCTGGGTGACCGGGGCATAGGTCTCTCCGACCATGCCGATGCTGTAGCCGGCCAGAGTGGGAAAGGGCGCCTCATCCGGCACCAGCCGCCAGAAGGAGGATCCAGTCAGGCCGGCGGCAGGCGCGCCATACAGGAACCGCGCCGCGACCGGCAGGACAAAGGGCTGGCCGGCAACGATCGTTCCGGGCGCGGGGCCAAGGTCGACCGCCATCCGATCGGGCACGAAGGCGTCAACGCGGAACTCGGCCCGCCCGATCGGCGGACGCGAGGGATCGGAACGCACCTCCACCACCCAGGTCCCGGTGGGGGAGGAGTTGGACAATGTCACCGGCAGATAGACCGACGCATCGGCCGTCCGCTCGGGCGTGGTTTCCAGGAACACCTGCCCGTTGGGCCGGCGCACCGTCACGCGGGCGGGGAAATCGGCCGGGGCGCCGGCACTGTCGCGCAGCAGCGCCATGACCTGCACCGTCTCCCCGGGACGGTAGATGCCGCGATCCAGCCAGACGAAGGAGTCGAGCGGCCCCGGATGCGGCTGCCCGGTCACGCCGCGATCGGACAGGTCGAAGGCGGGCGCGTTCAGGTCGAGCGAGACGAAATCATCCCCCGGCCCGAAGGCATGCAGCGCCCGCGGCTCCAGCGGCCCCTCCCCGCGAAGCAGCGGTGCGGGAAAGCGCGCGACGCCGTCCTTGTCGGTCGTGGCCTCGGCCAGGATGTCGTTGTTCTGCGCCAGCAGTTCCAGCCGCACCCCGGCCTTGGGCGCCGCGTCGGAATAGTCGCGGACCTGCACGCTCAGGCCATCGGACCCGCGCCAGACGGTGGGAGCCAGGTCGGTGCGGACGATCATCTGCACGCCGCTGGTCGCATGGGTGGAACTGCCGTCGCCCGGCCGAGCGATCAGGGCATAGACGCCGGGGCCGGCGGCGGTCAGGGCATCCGGCATCGGCAGGGCGGTGCGGGCGACGCGGTTCGGCTCCCATCGTGGGATTTCCGCGGTGCCCTTCCAGACGACGCGGCCGGAATCCTCGCCGATCATCTCGGCTTCATAGGTCTCCACCGCTTCGCCGAGGCGCGTGTTGCGGATGAAGGCGACGATGTTGCGCTCGCTCAGGCGCGCGAGGGTGAGCTGAACGGCCGAGAGGTTGACGGTGCCGAGGGTGATCGCCGGCGGCTGGCCGCGCGGCAGGATGAACATCCGCTGGTCGAAGATGATGCGGGCCTGGCGGTTGGCCATGGCGATCCGGAAGGCGGTGTCGCGCAGCAGGGTCAGGCCGTCGGCGCCAGGCAGTCCGGCGCGCAGCACGACGCGGGTGGATGTGCCATTGGGCAGGCCGGAGACGCAGATCAGGTCGCCTTCCCGCGTGACGGCGGCGCCGGGGACCGGGGGATCAAGCCGCACCCAGTCCTGCGCCACGAAGTCATCCCGCCGCACCGGGGGGACCGAGAAGGCGATGCAGGCGCGGGCGGGTTCGGCCTCCGCCTCGGTCGTCACGCGGCTCACCAGCACGCCGGTCGCCTTGCGGGTATCGGCCAGGATCTGCCGCACGCGGGCATCGTCGGGCACGATCTGGACCGCGGCGTCCAGCGCCTGGATCGCCTGCGCGGGACGGTTCTGCAGCTTCAGCGCGTCGGCCATCACCAGCAGGGCGGGCACCGCCTGCGGGCCGCTGTCGAGGGAATTGAAATTCTGCCAGGCGGCCTGCAACGCGCGGGCGGGCTCGGGCGGGGTGCGGCGCATCTGCGCCTGGGCCAGCGACATCCAGAATTCTGGCCGAACCTCGCCGAGGGCGATGCGGGCTTCCCAGGCTTGGGCGGCGGCGGTCCAGTCGCGTTTCTTTTCGGCCTCGGCGGCTTTCTGTTCGGCGGCCTTGCGCGCGGCGGGCGTGCCGCCGGCAGGGCTGCGGGCGGTCAGGCTGTCGGAATAGGCGCTGGCGTCACGCTCCAGCCCTGGAAGCTGGAAGTCCGCCGCCTGTGCCGCATACCCAAGCGTCAACAGGCAGGCAGCCAGGAAAAGCCGCAAACCGCGCATCATACCCTCCGACGATCCAGGCGGGGGTTCTAGCGCAGATTGCAACCGGCGGTGTGAGGCGTTTTTCGCGGAGCAGCCTGCTCAGGCGGCGGCGTCTTCCTTGTTCAGGTGGACGTAGTTCCGGCGCGCATACCACAGCGCGTAGTCGTCATAGATGATCGGGTCGTATTTCGCCGGATTGTCTGCTGACTGGCAGGAGGGGAGGCAGGCGATCAGCGTATCGGGGTGTGCGTCGAAGAAGTACGGGATCGCATACCGGTGCAGGCCCGAAACATTGATCACCCGGTGCGGCGTCGACAGGAACCGGTCATTCGTCCAGCGTTTCAGCAGGTCGCCGCCATTGACCACGAAGGCGCCCTGGACCGACGGCGCGTCCACCCAGGTCATGTCCGGCAGCCGGATCGACAGGCCCGGCACGGCCGACGGCGCCAGGAACGTCGCGAACCCGGAGTCGGTATGCGGCGCGATTGAGAACTCATTGTCCTCATAGCCCGGCTGCGGCGGATAATGCGTCAGCCGCTGGATCATGTTCGGCTGGGCGAACATCGCGTCGAAATAGTCCGCCGGCAGGTCGAGCGCGGTGGCATAGACGCGCACCATCCGCCGGCCCATCGCCTCCATCGCGTTCATGTAGGCCAGCACGGTGTCCCGAAACCCGGGCAGGTCTGCGGGCCACTGGTTCAGCCCGCGGAACCGCTTGCCGGCGACCACATCCGGATCATCCGCCGCCCGTTCCCGCCGGAGGAAATAAGCCTCGTTCACGCTCGGCCGCGTATTGTTGTTCACGGTCGAGCTGCGCGCGAGGCTGCCGCCCATCGGCATGTAGCCGATATTGTGCTCGTTGATCCGCAGCGCGAGTTTCCGCTCCATCGGCTGCGCGTGGAACCGTTCCGCCTGCGCGAAGGTGGCGTCGATCAGGGATTGCGGGACGTCGTGTCCGCGCAGGTAGTAGAAGCCCACATTCTCGAACGCATACCGCAGTTCACGGCCGAGGCGGGGCAAGTCCCCCACGTCCCCTGCGAAATAGCGGGAGACGTCGAGGACCGGGAACACCCCGTTGATCTTCTCCATCGGGGTGTCGGTCATGGCTTTTACTCCGCGGCGATCTTGGCGGGGGCTTCGGCCTTCCAGGACTGGACGACCGGGAGGACTTCCTTGCAGTAAAGGCGCAGGCCTTCCTCGGCGAAGTCATAGGGCGTGCCGCCGAAGCGGAACGACGTCGCGAGTTCGAAATCGCCGACGATGGCCTTCCGTTCCTCGAACATCCGCAGGATGCGGTCGGGCGTGCCCCAGACGGCTGCTTCCATGAAGGCGGAAACGATGCCGTCCATGCCGATTTCCTTCGCCAGCGCGATCTTCTGCGCGTAGGCGTCGTAGCCCTTCACGCTGGCGAAATGCTCACCCAGCAGTTCGTAGTGGTAGAAATTGCTCTCCACGAACTTGCCCATGTATTTGCGGGCGGCTTCCTCGGCCCCGTCCATGGTGGGCGTGCAGACGGCGAAATCGGCCAGCAGGGGCGCGCCGGCTTCCATGCCGTGCATCTGGCGGACCAGCTCGCGGTGCTTGGTGATCGCGGGCATGCGCATCGGCCAGGGGCGGTCGGCGAACATCACCATCCGCGCGTTCAGCTTGGCCGCCGAAACGACCGAGTCATCCGACGACGCGACGGCATAGGTCCGGTTCTTGAACGACCGGGTCGGGCGCGGGCGGATTTCGATGCGTGGCTGCTTGTAGTGCTTGCCGTTTCCCTCGCAGAACCCGGTTTCCAGCGTATCGACGATCATCCGTGCGGCTTCGTCGAAGCGTTCGCGGGATTCGTCCATGGTGCCGCGGAAAGCCTCGAACTCCCGTCGCGCCAGGCCGCGGCCCATGCCGAGGCGGAACCGGCCCTTCGAGAGGTAGTCGAGCATCGAGGCCTGTTCGGCGACGCGCAGCGGATCGTGCCACGGCAGGATCACCGCCGCGGTGCCGACATCGACGTTCGGGCAGACCGCGGCCAGGTACGACATCAGCTGGATGTTGTCGGGGCAGAAGGAGTAGTCGTTGAAATGATGCTCGACCGCCCAGAGCGCGTTGAACCCGAGATCGGCGGCCAGGCGCGCGAGCTTCAGTTCCTCGTCCCATACCTGTTCGTCCGAGACATTCGTCCAGCCATAGCTGGCGAAGATCATCTGCAAGCCGACGTCCATCCTGATTGCTCCCGCCCTTTGGTCAGGCATGATTTCACGAACGAGGGCGGTCGACAACGTCAGGGCGATCGCATTCGGCCCGAGACGGGCCCATCCGTCCTGGCCGGGCTTTGCCCCGGCCATCGCCAAGGACGCCGATGATGGGTCATTTCGTGGAACCGCAACCGCCAGCCTCCCCGGCGATGGGCGGGTCGAGCCCTCCCAGGACGAAAAGGGCCAAGGGCGATTGCCCTGGCGACAACGCCGACCTGGGTAGCGTGCCGGTCGCGGGGGTCGTAACATCCGGTCTCCCAATAAGGGGGGAGAGGAAACATGGCGCTGAAACGCATGATGCTGGAGATCGGTATGGGTACCGATATCCGCGGCACCGACTATACCAAGGCCGCCGTCCGCGCGTTGCGCGACGCGCTGTGGCACAATTCCCTGACGATCGGCGTGACCGTCAACCAGCACGTCGACGCGATGCAGGTCGAAATCCTGATCGGTGTTCCCAAGCCCGACCAGGTGGACCCGAAGGCGCTGCTGGAAATCCTGCCGCATGGCACGGGCACCGTGACCTGCGTCGAGGGCGGGCTGGAAATCCCCAATGACGCCGGCACCGGATCGACCGTCATCGCCAATTGCTGCGCCATCGTGCGCCTCGACATCTAAGGGGAGGACCGCATTATGGCTCTCAAGCGCATCATCCTGGAGATGGGCACGGGCAACGACCTGCACGGCGGCGACTACACCAAGGCCGCCTTGCGCGCGGTGCAGGACGCCCTGCACCACTCCTCCCTGGCGTTCATCCGCACCCTCGGCCTCGACATCAAGACCATGCAGGTTGAGGTGACGATCGGTGTCCAGCAGCCGGACAAGGTCGATATCGAGGCTGTGCGGAAGTCGCTGCCCTATGGCGTGGTGACGGCCAAGGCCGTGAAAGGCGGGCTGGATGTGCCCGAGGAAGGCGGCCACGACCGCGCCGTGATCGCCGCGGCGGCGATCCAGGTGCGGTTCGACCTGCCCTAGACGCGCCGGGGGCAGGTCCCCCGGTGTTCGCGGGCGCTGACGGGGAAGCAGGGGGCCTGGGGCTCCCGCGGCTCTTGCTGTAAACATGTCCGATCGCCTACGCTGGATTGCGGCAGGAATATTGCCATTTGTCCGCCGCCCGTGCATGAAGACCTTTCGCCCTGGCCCCGCCAGGGCGCGGAACCCACACGAAAAGAGAAATCGATGGAAGAGGTTGTGACCCAAGGCCTGTACGATCCGCGCAATGAGCACGACGCCTGCGGCGTCGGCTTCGTCGTGAATATCAAAGGCCGAAAGTCGCATGATATCATCGCCCAGGGCCTGAAAATCCTGGAGAATCTCGACCATCGCGGGGCCGTCGGCGCGGACCCCCTGATGGGCGACGGCGCGGGTATCCTGATCCAGATGCCCGACGGGCTGCTGCGCGACTGGGCGGCGAAGTCCGGCCGCACGCTGCCGGCCTTCGGCCGCTATGGCGTCGCCATGTGCTTCCTGCCGCGCGACGAAGCCTCCCGCGAGCAGGCCGTCCGCCATTTCGAGCAGGTGGTGGTCCAGGAAGGCCAGACCATGATCGGCTGGCGTGAGATCGAGACCGACCTGACCGGGCTCGGGGAAGCGGTGATCGCCTCCATGCCCGTCCTCCGCCAGGCGGTGATCGGCGCGAGCGACAAGATTAAGGACCAGGACGCGTTCGAGCGGAAGATCCTCGCGATCCGCAAGCAGATCCTGAACAACGTGCGCGAACTCGGCGAAAAGCGGCATCTGCCCGGTTTGGGTGAGCTTTACATGCCGTCCTTCTCGACGCGGACGGTGGTTTACAAGGGCCTGCTGCTGGCAACCCAGGTCGGCAGCTTCTATGCCGATCTGCGGAACCCCCTGACCCAGTCCGCTTTGGCGATGGTGCATCAGCGCTTCTCGACCAACACCTTCCCGTCCTGGAAGCTGGCGCACCCGTACCGGTTCCTCGCCCATAACGGCGAGATCAACACCGTTCGTGGCAACGTAAACTGGATGTACGCGCGCCGCCGGTCGATGACCTCTGACCTGATCGGGCCGGACCTCGACAAGATGTGGCCGATCATCCCGCACGGCCAGTCGGACACGGCCTGCATCGATAACGCGTTGGAAATCCTGGTCGCCGGCGGCTACTCGCTGGCGCATGCGATGATGATGCTGATCCCGGAAGCCTGGGCCGGCAACCCGCTCATGGACCCCGACCGGAAGGCCTTCTACGAGTACTACGCCGCGTTGATGGAGCCGTGGGACGGCCCCGCCGCGATCGCCTTCACCGACGGCCGGCAGATTGGCGCGACGCTCGACCGCAACGGGCTGCGGCCCGCGCGCTATATCGTGACGGACGACGACCAGGTGATCATGGCGTCCGAGTCCGGCGTGCTGCCGATCCCGGATGAGAAGATCGTCCAGAAGTGGCGCCTCCAGCCGGGCAAGATGCTGCTCATCGACCTCGACCAGGGCCGGATCATCGATGACGCCGAGATCAAGCGGCAACTGGCGAATGAACACCCCTATGCCGACTGGCTGAAGACCACCCAGTTCAAGCTGGAGGAATTGCCCGAGTCCGACGAACGGCGCGCCTTGCCGCGGCCGAACGACCCGGACTCCCTGCTGAAGCACCAGCAGGCCTTTGGCTATACGCAGGAAGACGTGTCCTTCTTCCTGGAGCCGATGGGCCGCGACGGGGATGACCCGGTCGGCTCCATGGGCACCGACACGCCGCTCGCGGTGCTGTCCGACAAGCCCAAGCTGCTGTTCAACTACTTCAAGCAGAACTTCGCCCAGGTNNGGTGTCCATGATCGGACCGCGGCCGAACCTGCTGGGGCACCACGCCGGCAATCACTACCGGCTGGAAGTGTCGCAGCCGATCCTGACCAACAGCGACATCGAGAAGATCCGCAACATCGACGGCGTGGCCGGCGGTGCCTTCCGCACCAAGACGATCGACACCACCTGGCCCGCCACCGAAGGGTCGGCCGGCATGGAAAAGGCGGTCGAACGGATCTGCCGCGAGGCGACGGACGCCGTGCTCGCCCACCACAACATCCTGATCCTGTCGGATCGGG
>DIUL01000184.1 GCA_002422345.1 Acetobacteraceae bacterium UBA6159 | reverse complement strand
GTGATTGACCGGACAGCAGTGGGTTAGCTCACTATCGAGCGTCTAGTGAATTCTGCAACTGGCCAAGGCATAGACGGAGCCTGACAGCAGAACATACGCGCTGATCGCATTCATTGACGATCAACCTAGGACTGAGCCACATATAATTGACCACCAACTGAGACACAATGGTGTGATGATCTAAACGAACGGCATCGTCACGGATATGCATACCCAAAGGCCCGTGATGCGGTTCCGAACAGATGTTCCGGATACGGAAGGTACATACCCAGATAATCAGTGGTGCAGTCGCGACACGCGGACAGGTGAGACAGTTTCGTACCGGATGATAATTCTCGGCAACGTCAATTGACGGGCGATACCAATCTCCGAACAGTCTGCAATGTTCGATCAAGCCGGACGGCAATTGCCGGTCTGGCCGGGGTTCGTCCACTTCGATCCCGAGGCGCGGCAACTCATCACACATCAGGGCTGGCGTGCCCGTGGTGGATGGTCTGATCGAACGGCTCAGGCTGTTCCATACAACCATTCTGGAGGTGCATGCATGCAAGACAAGTCCTTCTCGATACCGCGATCAGACGAACTATCAACAGACCTGCTGCGTGGCGCTGATAAGATCGCGGAATTCCTGTTCGGCACGGAAACTGAACGGCGAAAGGTCTATCATCTTGCATCAACCTCGCGGTTGCCGGTGTTCAAACTGGGTTCGGTGCTGTGCGCGCGCCGTTCGGTGCTACTGGACTGGATCGCCTGCCAGGAACGCCGCGCAACGAAACGCGGATGATGTGCCGAACGGCCTGGGACCCGTACAGAACGAGCCGAATCCTGCTTTTTTACAGGATGTTAACCCCCGTCGTGCGATAACTTGGGAAGGGCTATCAGCGGTCCTCTCATTATCCCATGCCAGACAAGACCAAGGCAGAAATCGGACGTCGCATCCGTGAACTTCGCAAGAACGCGGGCTTGTCACAGGCCGCACTCGCGGCACACATCCCGGGCGTGAGCCAGCAATCGATCCACCAGCTTGAGCAGGGAATGATTGCACGACCCCGCTATCTGCCGGAGCTTGCCGAGTTGTTTCGCGTCAATGAACGCTGGCTCCGGACGGGCAAAGGCGATGGCAGAGCGCAGGGACACCGGGCCGCGGCCCATGTCCTTGATCGCAGGGTGCTGACTGTCGTGCTGACCGTGGTCGACCGGAAGCTGACGAAGTCAAAGCTGCGACATGATTTCGAATTCAAGGCTGAACTCGTCGACACGCTGTATGCCAGGATGGTCGGTGACCTGAGCCTGACACGCCCGGTGCTTGAGGCGGCGGTCAGTGAAATCATCCTGTATGAGCAGGCGCGTCGGCAATCTGCGAACTCGGCAGGCGCGGGAGTTGATAGGGTCAGGGGCAAGCGACCCTGGCGATGACCATCATGGTGGCATCCGCGTTGCCCCTCCCGCTTCGCTACATCGGTTACCGACAGAGGGCCTTTGCCCGCTTGAGCACGATCTCGGCATCATGTTCAGCTGCCCATGACAGTCCTTCGCATTCAAGGCAAAGCTCAAGCGCCGCGATCATATGCGGGATGAGCACGCGGTTCCGCTGATGCCGGTCGAGCGCATCGATGATAAGGCTGGCCGTCGCCCGCCGATCCTTCGCAACAAGGCCGATGGCCGTGACTTCAACGATCGGCTCCCATGCCCGCGATGTCTCGATATAGGCCTCGATGGTTCCTTCACCGGCCCGTCGCAACGCGGACCAGCTTGGGACGGGCCTGTCTGGTGTCTTTCTGGTCTTGCGCAATCCGACCTCCGCTTCAGCGTCTGGAGGGGATCGCAGAGAGCGCGACGGCGATCTGCCAGCATCGGCTGACCTGCCCGGGTGGAAAGCCCTCGGCAACGAGGTCCTGCGGCAAACATCCGCCCTTGCGCCCGGTAATGGCGGCGATCACCGGCGCCATCCTGGCGGCGATTTCGCCGTCTTCCGACCAGTGCCGTTCCTCGGTGATGTCAAATTTCTCTTCGGGCGATTGAATGGCTGCCATTTTGGTTTCCCTCCGCACGGTATTATTGGGCCTGACTCGCAGTCAGCCTACCGGCGAGCGGGTGTACTGACAATATAATTCATCCTCATGAGGATTATTATTCAGCATAATATTGAATAACATCGGTTGCATGGGTATGATATTATCAATATAAGGATGTCATTGCTCAGTTTGCATAAGATGTATATTCGATTTCATTAACCATAATTCTCTTTGTGCCAACCATATGATTACGCCACGCCAAATCCGCGCCGCCCGTGCCCTGGTCGGTCTCGACGCCGCCGAACTGGCGTCCCGTGCAGGCATCAGCCGCGAGACAATCACCAACATCGAGAACGACCTCGTCCAGCCACGCGAAGGGACGCTCGAACGGATTTTCCGCGTCTTCTCCGCGGCCGGTGTGGAGTTTGTCGGTGACCGGGGCGTCGCGCTCGTCAATGACAACTATCGGCTGATCGAGGGGCCGGACTGCTATCTCCGTCTCCTTGATGAGGTCTATCACGCCTTGCGCGGCAAGCCCGAGGCCGAGGTGCTGTCGATCTGCACCGATGACAGCGTCTCTCCCCCGGAAGTCACCCAGGCAATCCAGCGCTGGCATGACGCCGGCATCAAATGCCGCTTCCTGTCCCACGACAGGGCCAGGCGGTTCGACTTCTCGGTGCGCGAGTACCGCCTCATCCCTTCCCGCTATTTCACCAACAGCGTGATGGTCGTGTTTGGCGACAAGGTTGCCACCTTGCGCGGGCTCAATGGCACGGTCCTTCTGGTCACCGACCGGGACCAGGCCGACATGCTGCGCGGCTTGTTCGAAATGATCTGGGCACAGGCCCCCCTGCCTTCGAAGCCTGCACCATGACCCGGTACAAGATCGTCGTTCGCAACAGCCCAGGGTGGCGGCGTTTTGCCGCCGCGACCCTCGGCGTCAGCACGCCAAGTCCGAACTGGGATGGCGCGAAATTCGCCGCCATCCTGGCATTCGCCGCGGCCAATTTCAGCACGATACGGATTGATGTCAGCGATGCGCTCTATCGTCACAGCTTCATGGCGGAAGGCTTGCCGCCGGACGAGGCCCTTGACCGCGCGAATGCCATGGGTGCGGCATGGTTGGCCCGCCATCAGGCCCTTATCGATGCCAGCCCGGTGAAACCGGATGTGATCCGCTGGTCGGCGTGGTACCGCCATGCCGACTATGCAGCGACGTTGGCCGGGTTCGAGCGCGCACACGCGATCGACCCTGTCCTGCGCGAAGCCGTTCATGATGACAGTGTGGACTTTTATCGCCGCAGAAGCCGCCCGCCTTCGCTACCGGAGTTGGAGCACAGTCGGAACTATCTTCTTGAGGAACTCGCGGTTATCACCTTGCAGGCGCGCGCACTGCCGAGCGTCAAGCTCTATCCGGGCGGGGAACTGCGATCGCTCCGGGTGGTACGCCAAGGCTTGGTAGCAGATGCGCCACAAGGATTGGAGCGAGAACAGTTTGCTCAGATCAAGATTGAAACACGCTCCGTCGCGCCGGGACCCGCGCCCGGATCGGGACAATAACTGATTGTGCGTCGAGCCCATCATTCCGGAATCGACTCAATAGCCGCACCACACCAGCAGAATACTCCTTCGATCCGCAATCAAGCCGTCCCTACGATGAGCCGACTGTCGCGATCATTCACCGATCCAAGATCACCTGCATCCAGTAGCGGCAGGATAGGGCGAACACCTGATGGTTGATTCGACATCGGGCTCGAATGTCCATTCGGACAGTGGCGCAGTCAGTTTTGGGAGTTACCTTGAAGTCTCCGTTTTCAGCCGGACCGGAGAAAGCCTGGTCCAACCGGACCGCGTCCAAGCCGGCCCGGACACCCGGAGCACTCCCGCTGCCCTCGATTGCCTGCATCAGCTGCGACACGTGCCAGGAACGGGCCACTCGTCATGTCATGGGAGTGGCCATGCGGATGGCCGCGCGAAAGAATGCGCCCATCGGTCTCGACGATTGTCGCGGCTTCGCGCTTGATATCGTGCGGTCCCAGACGCCGGCACAAGTGAGCGCCCTCTCGCTGGATGAGCCAGACACCGAGACCGCCGAACGGGTGCGCTGGTTCATCAATAATTTGCTCGACGTGGCGGCTGCCCGCCGCGCGGTCGCCATCTTCGCGGACATCGCAGGGCGGATTGTGCCGGCACCCGAGGACGAGGACCGGCTTGTCGACATGGTCATCACTCGCATCAAGCACGGCAAAAGGATGGGCGCGCCTGACCTGATATGGCCGGAGCCAGGCGCGCTGGTCAAACAGGCGCAGGCTCTCTTGCCGGGAACAGAGGCGACGAGCCCGCAAACCTTCAGGTTGGCGCTCCTGGCAGCCGCGGTGGACTGGGTCGGCGAGATGGCTCCCGATACGGGCGCGCGTTGACCGCGCTCGTTGTGGTGTTAGGAACCCGCCCGACGCGTTGGGTACTCGATGCCACAATTCCTGACCGGTGAAATCCGGCTGGGGTAGCAGACCGGAATTATATCAATATAATCAACTGTATATGACGGAACAGGTCGCAATTAAGCGATTTCTAACCATGGGACCGTATCCTGAGAAGCATATAGGGCTTCGAGCCAAGGTTGTATTTTCAAGGATCACATTATGTTGGCGTGTGCAGCGATCGATAGCGACATGCAGGTACGGGCCTGCGAGCGGATGGGACTGATCGTCGCCCTGCTGGCCGGACAAAAGAATGTCCCGGCGGGGATTCATGATTGCATGGACATCGCCGTGTCCATCACTACCGGCCTTGAACCACGCACGCTCCACATGATCGCGCACGATACTCCAGACGAGATCGTCTATACCGACAATATGTGGATGGCGAACAACTGCCTGGATCGGATCGCCACCAACAACATCATCCTGATTTTCGCCAATGCCTGGAACATGGCTCCGATCGACGATCTGGCATTCGGCATCCTGGCCGACCGAATGCTGGCCGCGTTAAAGGGACGAAATCCTGTGGGGCTGAAAACCTGGCGCTGGCCGGCGGAGCGAATCATTGAAGCCGAAGCGACGCGCCGCCGCAGCAACGTCGTCCGAGCCGACCTACCCTCCCTCGAGGCACAACTCCTGTCCGTGGTGCATCTGGCATGTCCGATACACTGACAAATCGCGCGCGCCCCGCGCCAATCCTGGCCATGCCGGACGATTACTGCCCGCGCGGGCGACCGACGGCGATGCTGGAGATCCTGTCCCGTCCGATCGCCAACGTGGACCAGGAGGCGACGCGTCTCGAAATCCAAGCCCGCCTTGGCATGATGGTTTCCCGGCTTGCCGGTTGGAAGCACGTGCCGATCTCGATCGTCGAGTGCGAATGGCGGGCATTGTATCTGTATGTGGAACTCGACGATAGGGAACGCAGCCTGATCGCGTGTGCCGAAAACGACCGGCGGCTGGATCACCGGCTCAACGGAATGATCAACGCCGCTCTCGACCGAATTGCTATCGAGAACATGGTCGCCATCTTTGTGCGAACCTGGCGTCTCGCAGGCGAGTTCAGCAAAGAGGATGCGTCCAGTCTGGTTGACCTTCTCGCTGACTGGTTAACGACCCACGACAACGAAACCTGGATTTGGCCGTGCGCGGTGACAATCGAAGACTTGGCAGCTCGCCATCTTGAGGAGAGGGGTCATGGAACGGTCAGCGATCTCGCCCCCGCGATCACGGCAACGATGGATCTGTTATGGGCTATGTGACCGGCACACCGCAAAACCCAACGGATAGCGCGCGGCAGGGTCTTGCGGCGGCGATCGCCCAGGCCGTCACGGCACAGGCGGCCAGCCATGGCCTGCCGTTCGTCCCGGCGAGCATGGCGGATGCCATCGTCGCGCAGGCAACCAATGATCTTAATGCGCGACCATCTGGCCAGCTTCGCGGCCTGTCGCTGGCTGACGGCACCTTGATGTCGGTTGTGGCCGCGAGTTTCAGCGCGGCCCTGAGCCAGCTTTCCGAACCGCAGCAGCGGGCGCTCAGGATGGGTCTTGATCCGTTCAACGCGGCGGTCGTTAGCGGTCTGGTTCTCGCGGCGGCGGCCGGACGTGGCGGGCGCGGTCACGCCGAGGACGACCAGGCGGAAACGCGAAGCAGCAGGCGCTTCGCCAGCCTGCGCGATCGCGACGACGAGTGCTCCGAGAAAGCCCGCCAGTTCGCCGGTCTGGGTTTCGGCGGCGCCACGATGGAAAATCTTTCGGGGCTCGAGATTGAGAGAAAGTTCGTCGAGCGGCTGCTGTTGCTGGGTTACACCAAGATGCATATAGCCAACGTCGCGCGTGATGCCATGGCACTCGGCCTCAGGGGCACGCATGCGGTCGGCGTCGCCACTGCCGCCCCGACCGATCTGCGTTCGGCCGCAGCGGCAATCGCCACCGCGAGAAGCGCACAGGAGAGGGAGGAAGCAGAGAGGCGCTATAGGGAATTGGTCGAGGAATACAGCCGGCTGCCTGACAGCGATCCGCGCAAGCAGCAGGCCAAGGATTTCGTTGATATCATCAGGGCCGCCTCTGACATGCGACATCAAATGGGGGCCGAAGCGGCGGGGTCCTTGTCGACGGCGCAACAGATGGAAACAATCACTCGAGCTCCTAGCGGTCAACAACAGGCAATGGAGATCAAGAGGAAGGTTGACGCGGAGGTCGCAGGCAAGTCACAGGCTGCCAGGGCAGCGGAAGCTGATGATTTTTTTGGTGCAAGCACCCCAACCGCCCAATCCCCATCACGATCACGAGGGCCGACTGCCAGTTGATCCGGCCTATCGCGCGTTCATCGCATACGGAGGGACGATTGCCCTGACACCCTTGGCATTCAGATCAATCCGGTGGTTGTTCGCCAGGAGCGCGGCCGCAACATTGTAGACATCGATGTCGGGGCCGGGCCTGGTCACGATGTTGGCAGGCCCATCGCACGCCATTCTTGGTCCGAGGAAGGCACGGAAACTTTGCATGAAGTCAGCGCTCACGCCTTGTCTTCCAACCGTCTTTTCGATCGTCATTTTCGTCGTCTCGTAAACGATCGCGCATTCCTGTGGCGTGAAGCTGGCCGCCTGCGTGGCATTCGCCGCAAACAGCGTTGCCAGAGCGGCCATCCCGACCGCCGCAACCTTGCGCCGGAAAGACTGCTTGGCTCCGGCAAAGCTCGATATCAGTGACATGTGCGCCTCCATCCGGTGTGGTGAAGTCAGTAATCGCGTGAACTATTTATTTACTATATACAGTAATAATATCCTATTCATCATGATAGTAAATACGAATATTTAGTATTGACTATGGTTAATAGTATTGAATTGGCCAAAACGTGCAACATTATTGCTCATAATGTTGCCCTTTACATGGAGGCGTGATATGCGCGCTTCAGAAGGCAGGGCCAAGTCGGCTCGGCCGGGCAGAGGGGAGGGCTCGAGACCTGTTTTTGAACGGAAAATTCGAGACACAACATTATGAGCAACACGGTTACCCATCAGGCGGCGCGCACGGTCCCGTCCAGGCAGCGTATCACGGGCGCAGCCTCGCCCGACGTCGCCGGTCTCTACACGCGCGGCGGTCGCCGCAAATACCTCAACGGCGATGAACGCCGTCGCCTGCTCGCCGCTCTCGACGGAATGCCGCGCCACCAGGCGCTGTTCGTGCGCACACTCTGCTGGACCGGCGCGCGTATCAGCGAAGTGCTGGCGCTCCGGTCGGACGCGTTCCAGTTGGATCGAGGCATCGTAACCCTCCGCACGCTGAAGCGGCGGCGCCACAGCATGCGCGAGGTTCCCATTCCACCGGATTTGATCACAGCGCTCGATGCGGCCTTCGGGATCGCGGCCATGCAGCGCGCCGGGGACGGATCGGGCACGCTGCTCTGGTCATGGCACCGGGTCACGGCATGGCGGATTGTGAAGCAGGCAATGGCGGCAGCTGATCTCACCGGAACACCGGCCTCACCGCGCGGCTTGCGCCATGCCTTCGGCGTCGGAACCCTGCAAGCCGGCGTTCCGATCCCGCTGGTCCAGCGCTGGCTGGGTCATTCTCGGATGACGACGACCGCGATCTACGCCGCTGTCGTTGGCCCAGAGGAATTGGCGTTCGCCCATCGGTTCTGGCAGGCTGCGGGCTGAGAGGACACACGTCCCGACTGTACGTCACGGCGTCCATTTCAGCGGTCGGATTTGTGCGATGCGCATGTCGACGCCGGTCGTCGGATGCATGGAGCGCGCAATTCGTCTCGGGTCTTGTCAGTCATGACTGTTCGACGCATAGCGGATGGCCACCCCTGCGCAGGAGGCTTGCGGCAACGCCATGCTCCGTCGTTCAACCTATCTCGTCATCCTCGCTATCATCGGTCTCCTGACCTGGACCGCCGCGACGGACCTTGTCGCAAAGGTGCTGATCTTCGTGATGTCAGGTATGCTACAGCGCCTGAGCGCTCTCACCGGCGGATCAGAAACCCTTGCGATCATTCTCATCGCGGGAACCGTCACCGTCGCACCCGCCCTGCTGGCCTGGGCTGTGCAGCGAATGCGCATTCGAAAGCTTGCGACTTCGCCGAAGCATTACGGATGCTGGCCGATTACGGGATTCGACGCTGCGTGGGCACGGTTCGCCGCGATGTTCGGGCTTCCCGAGACCGATCGGCCAAAGCAGGTGTACGCATGCGATGCATCGATCCTTGGTGGCGATGGGATGATCGCCGGTGGGATGCTGCGGCTCTCCCACGATGTCGCCGACCGGTTGCGTCTTGGGCGGGGGAGGCGACCAGAGGCCTATGACGGCGCGAGTTTCATCCTGCTGCACGAACTTGCGCATTTACGTTCAGGCGATGCTCATCTGTCGGTGCCGCGCGACGCCATCGCCGTGACCGGCGCTGTTCTCGCCGGGTTCGGCTTCGCACTCATGTCCGGTCGAACGCTGCAGCCGATGTTCATTGTGGAGGTCACGGCGCTCACTGTCCTGACAAGCGCGACGTTGCTCAGCCTGCTCCGCCAGATATCGCGTCAAATCGAGTACGCCGCCGACGCCTGGGCAGCACAGGCAATTGCCAGTGTCCACGGTGAAACTGCTGCCGCGGCCGCAATCGACGTGGTGGAGACACGGCTGGTGCCCGATGCGGCTGAGGAAGCTGGCGTCGGACGAACCCCAGTACATCAATCGCGTCATCCCGGCGTGCTGGACCATCATCCCAACGTTACGCGGCGCTTGACCGCCATGCGGTCAAGACCTGCGGCCTGGCCGCTGGTCCTGTTATGGATGGCAGCGCTGGTCACGCTGGTGTGGGTGCAGTCTGCAAGGGTCGACCTCGCGTGCCACGACTGCGGCCAGTATTATCAGGTTTGGTTCGCTGTCCTGGCCTGGGCCATGGCGATCCTGCTGAGCATTGTCGTGTTCCGCCTGCGTCGCGCCGGGTGGGGTCGTGGTCCTGACTTTCCATTCCTCTCCCGACTCGCGGTCGCCTTGGCCGTCTGGCTGGCCTATGTCGGAGCCCGGTGCTGGGTCGCGTGGGACACGCTGGTCATGATCTGGCACACCTACACGCCTGCCTTGGCCATTCGCTGGATATTCATGTCGAATGACGACTACACATTGGCCTCGACACTCCATCTCATTGTCGCAGCTGGCATTCTCCTGTGGCCGCTCCGTACGCGGCCAGCGTACCGCAGTGCCACTGAAGTGGTACCGACCGGAATGCCAGCGCAGGCATGGATCAGTGTGCGCGGGATTGTACAGGAGGCAGAGATAATCGCGGTCGCCTTTGGTCGCGGTGTATCGATTTGCCTCATCGCAGCCGGCGCGGTCATGCTCGCCGGTCCCCTGCTGAACGGGAACATCCAACCGGCATCGCCGGCTTGGTGGGCGTTCGTAGTCGGAACCTCCGCCATGATCGTCGCCGGCTGGCTCGCTGCCTTCCGACTGCCCGCATGCCGCCGGCGGACCGCGGCTTTTCTGGGTGTCGAGGCGGCGCTCCTCCTCGTGCTGGTGGCCGCGCTGGACTTCGCGCAGCGGCTGCAACTGGCGTATATGGCGCAGCACGGCATGGATCCGTCCCTGCCGCAGTATCAAGTGATGGTGGGAGCACAGATGTTGCAGAATTTTCCGTCCTTCTGGACACCCGCCCTGCGCGCGCAGGCCGCGTCGGGGTGGCTGTGGGATGTCCTGCTCATCGGGATCACTCTGACAATCCTCGCCGTGCTCCGCCTGCGCCACCGGCCGATGGCGGCGGGACATGGCGGATAAACCAACCGCCCCGTTGTCGGCATCGGATGAGAGCGACGCCGTGGCGGAATTGCTGGCCGACTTTCTGGACCGGTCTGGCGTGGACACGACGCCGGAGATCATGCGTGACGTGATCCGGCGCCATGGCATCGCATCCGCCGCGCCGTCACGGATCAGAGGTGCTGCGTTCAGCGCGTTCGACCAACCGGGATCCCGCGACGCGGACACCGTGGTCCGAGAAGGGTTCTATAGTCTGTGTCTTGCCGCTCATGACTCATTTCGGGCGAGCGATCGGACACGTAACCTGGCGCTTCTGCCGTTTCTGCAAGCAGCGCTCGATGATCGCCTGGACACGGACCCTGTCCTGTGCCGGGAGGCAACAGGACTGTTAGCAGCAGAACTTGACCGCGAGATTGATGCACGATCCTCTCTTTCCACGCGGACTGCCAGGGCATTTGTCAGCCTGTTGGGCGGTGTTCGCGAAGCGGTCGGACGACGGATCGAGAGCATCAAGGCCAGGGAGCGTCGGTATCCCCTTGAGACCGGCCTCGCGCCGCCTTCGTCAGCGCCGGAAAATACCGATGCCACCGATGCAAGTATTCATGGCATCGACCAGGGGTCATCGACTGGTTATGATGGTGCACCGGACAGTGTTCCGGAAAAGCGGAGTACCATCGAGCGCGATCCTGTTCTTGAACAATTGACCGAGGCCTATGTCAAGGCAGCCTGCGACACGACGCACCCAACGGGTGCATTTGCGGCTCTTCTGATGACAGCAGTACGTGCCTGGCGTCTTGGTCGGCCAATCCGGCTTGTGACCGACATCGGGGGAACAGTGGAGATCCGCGACGTTCCTGCGCCGGGTACGGGCACCACCGGCTTCGATGAGGCCGTGCAGACGTTGGTCGCCCGCCCTACTCCCGGCACGATAGTAGCCGACCACGATTTCGGTCCTCCGGTCCCGTCGCTGTCGGACGACCAGATCGAGGCGATCAAACAGCGCGCATTGGAGCGTCCCTGGAACAATCGTGGTCCAAATCCTCCTACCCCATTCGAATGGGTCAGGGACAATTATGGGGAGTGGATACCGGGCCTGCTACAAGGCCACCTCAAAAGCGACCTGCAACTCTACAATGCATTCACGCAACGCGTACGCCGGGAAGGACTTCCCAATTGGCTCGATGTTCCAACCGAACCTGACGCGAGACTGAGAAACACAACGGACCCCCACGAACGCCAGCGGTTGCTCACAGCGCGTCAAGCAGAGGCCGAACGGGCTCGCCGCCGTCGCGCCGAAGGTCTGATGCGCTAAAGATAAAATGCCGGACGACTGACAGGACGGTTGACATACCCTCCGATCGGCACCAGTATCTCGTTGTTGTCGTGGGCGGAACCCTGCCTCACCCCGTAAACCGAGTATCGAAGCCCACGGCGCAACACAGGATACGCATTCACCGATTGTCCCGCTCGAAGTTCCTTCGAGTGTTATGAAGGAGTTTGCCATGCGCGACGCTCCGCTCCGGATCGGCATGACCGTACACGTTCCTGCTACCATGTCGATCATGTATCAACCAAAAATCGAAGGTCTTGCGACCCTGGTCGCACCGATGCCTTACGCGCCGGATGTCTGGCGCGTACGCTTTGTGGGCGAGGATATGACCCGTATCCGCCTCGTGCATCCGGGTCCCTGGCAGCGAAGTCCCGAGCGAATCATTGCCGCGCTGCAACTGCACTGGAGGGCGACGCTCGACCCGTCACTCCTCGCGTCATTCCCGGAGTTGCCGCCGGGATAACCCGGTGACCGACGCCGCGACGTTCACCGCCTCCATGGTGCACGGTCGTGACGCGCAACAAGCGAGTTGACACAGCGGGCCTCACGACAACGCGATCCCGCTGAACTGCTTCCCATCGTCGCAACGCTGAATCCTGACATCCCCGGGGCGGGTCATCCGCGCCCGACGCCCCCGGCTTGTCTTCGCACCATCCCTCACAGGAGCCCTGAACCATGCGAAAGCCGATCATGATCACCGGGCCTGACCCAGGCCCTGACCCAAGCCAGCCGACAATCCGTTACCCGGACATTGATCCGGACGAAGTCCGCAATTCGCTCGCTGATGGTGGCACCGAAGACGATTTCGCCGCCCTCCAGGGCGGGCGTTACGACGCGATGAACACGGGCGTGCAGAAGATGGAGGCAAGGATCACCGTCGGCAAAAGGCGCCTAACCGAGATCGAGGAAGACCGCAAGGTGGGACGCAAGGCGCTGGGGCGGACCCATCAAAGCCGCAAGCTGGTGATCGACGTAGTCGCCCACGAAATTCCGAAAATACATCACGGCATGGCCAAGGGCCTGGCTGGTGTCGGCGCTTCGGGTCTGGGGATGGGACTGACGGTGGGGGGCGGATACATCATCAGCTCCGGCAACGATGCCTATGCCATCAGCCCCGTCATGGCGATCATCTTCTTCGGGATCACGCTCGTCGTCGGTGCGCGCCTCAAGACCTATCAGAGCCAGTTTCGCACGGATTGGGCTCGAAGCTTTTTCAACCACGCAATCACGGCCGTTGGGCTTCTGTCCTTCGTCGTCTGGACGATCACAATGGCGGAGGTCTTCGCGCCGGACACTTTGGGTGGGGTGGCGGCTCTTCTCGCCACGCCGAACACGAGCCAGGGACGGCTCAGCAGCATACTCCTCGTCGTGTCCCACATCATTACTGATGTCTGCTGCGGTTATGGCGTGGTTGCCGGTGCGGAGGCGCTCGCACTGGGAGGCCACAAGACCGTAATGTGCGATAATCCCGAACACGCCCACATCACGGCATACCTTGCCGGGTTGGATCAGAAGGATGAGGCGGAGCAAACCGCAATCGGCGAGGCGGAGGATTTCCTGAGCCGCTTTGACGCTGGCCGCGTCGTCGTCGACCAGCAGGCACGGAGCGTCTATCGCCGTGAGGCCGCCCTGCGGCAACATCAGCGGGATGCGGCGCTGGCCTCGGCAAACGTGGCCTTGTTCCGTCGTCCGGGTCCTTCGCGTGGCAGCCTCGCGGCGGCCGTGCTTCTGGTCGGCCTCGTCACCACAGTGTCCCCCGTGGCGATGGCGAAGACGACGGTCATTGTGCTTCCGTCCGACTATACCGGCGCGCGCGAGGAACTGCTGAGCGAGGTCGCCGAGGCGACCCTCAAGCTCACACCTGACAATCAAATCATCGTCTATGGCGTCAACCCACCCGCGCAGATCGCGCGCATCGCCATCCCGCACGACGAGAAGGCCCGGAATGCCGCCTGGGCCCGCAAGCGGCTGAGTGAACAATTGGGGAGTGTTGTGCAGCATGTCCGGGCCATGCCGACGAACCCGGAGGGGCAGCCGGTTGCCGAGAATGTGCGGTTGCCCGAGGTCCTGGACGAGATCGCCAGCAACCTGATCCCCAGCCTGCCAGACAAGCGTGCCGACGTTTTGATCATCGGCAGCCCCTTCTACCATGATCCGCGCGACCTGCGGTTCTCTATGGCGGACTCGTTCTACCCGTCCGACGGTCATCTGACGGCTCCGCGTGCGGAAACCCCGTACGGCTTGGGTGGAATGCGCGCACGCCTTGCCAACACAATTGTCCATATCTGCTGGCCGAACAGCAAGGAGCGCTTTGTATCCACGAGCCACGAGGAAGTCGTCCGGCGGTTCTGGACCCTGTGGATCACCCATCAGGGTGGCCGGATCGGGACATTGTCGTTCGATATCAATGCCTGCTTCAAACGCGCCCTTGCAAGCGAGGCATCCGGGCAGGCGAGCTATGCCCCCTCGCCGAGCGGGAAGGTCGAGATGCTTCGGGTCAATCCGCCGGTTTCGGCTGGCCTACCCGCAAGGCAGGACCAGCCCGGCGCATGGTTTCTTCGCGATGATGTAACAATCAGCAAGACGCCCCCCACGACTACTACCGGGATCGCATGGATCGGTCTGCGTTGGCGCGCCGCAGCCGACATCGACCTGTGGGCGCGGCCAGACAATGCCAGCCAGTGGCTGTTCTTCGGCAATGTGCGCAGCACCGCCGGCCTGTTCAACAAGGATCACCTCACCGCCACCGGCGAGAGCCAGTTCGAGTTCATCGAGTTCGTCCAGAAGATCGATCTCACGAAGACCGAGGTGATGATCAATCTGTACGAGGGCGAGCTGCGCGCGCCGCCCGAAGGCGTGATACGCGTCTGGTTCTCGGGAAATGTGTACGAAGCGCCCTTCAAACTGGGGGCGACCCGCGGCAACCGAGCTTTGCCACCCATGTCCGGCCCGCACTGGCTCCGTATCGACCTGCGGAAAGTCGTCGGCCTCACGCCCTGAACAATGGCCTGCCGCTTGCGCGGCAGGCCAGCGTCCCTCTGTTCACATCAGCAGCACCATCACGCGGAAAGGGTTTGTCCCATGTTCGCCATGCTGTTCCGTACAATCGTTACGATATCGACATTTACCTTTCGGCTCGCGACCCTGATTGGCGGCCTTCTCGGCCAGTTGCTGGGCGTCGCCGTGACATGGGCCTGGGCACGGTGGCGCTACCGCCGCGCCACGCGCGCGTTCACGCAACGACCCAACACCACAGCCGCCCCGCCAAGCCCGACCAGTCCGGCCCCACGCGCGCCGATGATCCGACGCGCACCGCCGCGGCGGTACCCGACAAAGCCGCGGCCGCTTCCCGTCCGTCCGACCAACCTCGATCAACGGTGAGAGGGAAACACCATGACAACCGATACCACACGCGCAACGAGGGCCGGTCGCCGCCTGCTCCTGTTCGGCCTCGGCACCCCGCTCCTGATCAGCGCGATTGCGCTGGCTCCGAAGGACACAGGTTACGCTGCAACACAGCGACTATTGCTGACCGGCATAATGTTCGTCGTCCTGATCGTCGGCATTGCCGGAACAGTGACCGCTCGGCGCGCCTACCAGGAGGCACGGCTGCATGCACGCTACGGCGCCGCCTCCTCCGCGGTTCGCGACACGTTGAGCTATCTGCGGCAGGAACGGCGACTGGCCCGGCGCGGGCAGTTGCCGGCTATTCTGGCGTGCTTCTTCGCGGCGGCGTTGACCACGCTTTCCTATTGGCCGCAGTTCGAACCGCTCGCGCCGTTCCGGCAGACATTCGCGGTCCTGGCGATCGGCTTCCTCGCGGTCATTCCGCTTGCCGCCTTCCACAATCGCGGCGCCTTCGTGAATACCTTGTTCCTTCGCCGCTATCTGCGTCAGCAACTGCACCATATCGGCTTCCGACCGGAGCGGTGGCGCCTACCTCGCCAAGCTTCGAGGGCCGACCCGCCGGTCACGGTTACCGGCGACGCTTCCTTTACGGCGGGCGGCTTTGCCTGGCGGTTCGACGACTTCACCATGAACGTGATCGTCTTCGGTCAGACCGGCAGCGGCAAAACGGCGTGCATCCTGAATTCCCTGCTGGAGGGGTTGGTCGCGTCCTCGACCGACCCAGCGCTCCGGATCGCCGGCCTCCTCCTGGACGCCAAGGGCGATTTCCGGGGCAAGCTCGAGCGGCTCTGCGAACGCTACGATCGCGCGGACGACCTGTTCGTCATCGATCCCGCGAACTGGACCACGCACGGCGGTACCCGCCTCTGCATCGCGTGGAACCCGCTCGACAACGACGATGACGCGCTCGAGGTCGCGGTGCGTCTCGTCACTGTCTTGCGGCTACTCGGGCTCGAACAGGGCAATGAGGGCTCGTTCTTCCTCGACAGCGCCAAGATATTCCTGCGGCACATCATCACGCTGCTCCGGGCGGCGCGGCTGACCGAGATCCCCTGTCTCGCCGATATCCACCGCCTCTGTCAGGAGCCTGATGACAACACGCCTTTCTACCATGCGGTGGTGGCTGGCGTGTCGGAGCGTTATCCGGGCGACGTGCCAGACGAGGTCATGGATGCTCTCGCCTACATGGAGAATGAATGGGGACCGATGGCGGACCGGCAGAAATCCGCCGTGCGCTCGACAATCATCCAGCTCCTCGACGAATTCCTGATCCCGCCCTTCAACGAAATGTTCGCGGGAAAGTCCACTATCTCCATCGCGGACGCCATCGACCAGGGCCGCATCCTGTACATCGATATGCCGGCGGCAGACCGGGAACGGATGAGCCGGGTCGTCAGCACGTTGATCAAGCTCGAGTACCAACGAAACATCCTGACCCGTCCGGGCAAGGCGCGTCGGAGCTTCATGCTCGCCGACGAGTTCCAGACTTTCTATACGAGCGGTGAAGGACGCGGGGATTCGGATTTCTTCGAGCGTTCGCGGGAGAGCCGCCACGCCAACATCGTCGCCGCGCAGAATCTCCCGGCATTCCTGAAGCGCACGCGCAATCCGAATGACGTGAAGAACTTCCTCGGCAATTGCGCCGTGAAGATCCTGCTGCGCAACGGCGAGGACGAGACCAACCGCTGGGCATCCGCGCTGTTCGGGCAACGCTCCGAGATTGTCATCACAACCAACGAACAGGCCGCCTTCAACGGCACCTGGTTCCGCCGACGGCACACCAGTTACGGCCGGGCCAACCGCGTGCTGCCACGGGTTCCGCCAGAACGCTTCCTGCAACTCATCGTGCCAACGCGCGAGGCAGGTGGACCGCACCATGCCGAGGCGATGCTGCATCTCGGCTCACGCGGTGAAACCGCCCAGGCGACGCTGACCTGGCCACTCAACCTGCTGGGCTGACCGATGAAATCGCCCATGGCCGCCGGCCTTGTGCTTGCAACCGTCGCGGTGATCGCTGCCGCCGCGTTGCACGACTTCGCCCTCATTGCCGGACGGGCGCTCGTGCCCTGGTTCGGCTGGATGTTTCCCTGATAACTACAAGGAGATCTTCCCATGCTTCACCAACTGTACCTGACCGGGATTCAGCTTACGCAGGTCATTGGCGTATGCTGCCTGCTCTGGGGTGTGTTCCTGCTGATCGGCGCCGTGTTCGGCCGACGCGGGCCATTCGAGATCGTCAAGGGCGCCGCCCTCATGATGTTCGGCTTCTACCTGGCGAGCCTGGGGCAACAATTGTGATGGTGCGGCGGCGTGACGTTGACGCCCTGCTGCCGCTCTACTCGGCACCCCATGCCTGTGTGGCGACGGCGGCAACGGTTTCCATCGCCGCATCGAACGCTGGCCGGTCGCCATAAACCATGTCGGCCAGGAACCGGACATACCGGTCACGGTGCAACGCGTCACCCCGCAGGGCGGCAACCGCCCTGCGGGTTTCGCCAGCAATGTCGGCCTTGTAGGCTGGATGTTGGTTGCCGAACTCCTGTGCGTCGGTGATGGCGATATCGCGCGCGAGGGCCGCCACCACGTCGAGATCGACGAGGTCCCGCATCATGTGAAGGTCGTAGACGTGCCGAACGAGGGTCGGATCGGGATCACGTCCCGCCCCCGCCATTTCCATCGCTGTGCGGCGGGTGAGCGAGACCAGCTTTTCAGCGGCGGTTTCTACAAGGCTGACGCAGGCGGCTTCCGGTACCTCGGCAGGACGCCCCAACGCCTCGGCCACGAAGGATTGGACAGACTGCGTGACGGTCGGGCGGCGCAACGGGGCGTAGGTGAGTTCGACCTTGATCGTCGGTCGCAAGCTGGTGGCCGTGTTGGTCATCGGATCGTACGGCAGGTGCCAAACCAGATAGCGGTCCTCGTCCCGTGCCCATGACTGGGACCTGTCGGCAGCATCAAACGGAAACCCAGCGTGCTGCAAAGCGGCAGATACCCGCGCGCGGAGTTGGCTGAGCGCCCGGCGGCGGGCGGATCGAGCCTCTGGCGCTCCAGTGCGGGGTACAATCTTGAAGTCGATGTCCTCGGACATGCGCCGCACCAGGCGATGCGCGCGTGCGAGCGCCGTCCCGCCGCCAAAGACCAACGAGAACGGGTCGGTATCGACGGAAAGCACGGCTGCAATCGCGCGGACCACATGCAGGTCCTTCTCTACCAGCCCGACACTCGGCAATCGGAAATGGGCCTGGACCTCCAGCAGCTGCTGCAGCGAGTCATCGCTCAAGTCGCAGCTCCGTGTCCTGATAGGTAAAACGTCGTACGAAGCGGCCGCGGACCTTCACAGCTGGATTGACAGGCACCTGCGTAGAACGTCCCTGATTATAGGCTTGCTCGGCCTCGGTCGGTTCCCAATCCACGCCGAGTTTGTCGAGTGCCCGGCGTGTCGCGCCCAGGAAGCCGTCTGGATTGAACAGGATCGGCTCGCCGGACAGGCGCGAGCGGACAGCACGGCCATAGACGCCATATCCAAGGCGGATCAGCGCGCCGGAACGGACGAGGCCGCGCAGGGCGCGAAGAACCTGATCCTCCCCGCCCAGGTCACGAAACTCGCGCGTCAGGAACACATCGTCCTGCGACGACGCGATCCGCTGGGCCAATCTGTCCTGCAATGTGTTCCGCCGAGCCATGAGGAGCCTAATAATCCTTTCAGCTGGTAGAGTATGCAAAAACCCGACAAAAGTCAAGAAAGATCATTATATATCAATAGTATCAATGCTCTCCAAGGCACCCAATGAGATCCGGATGTTCTGCCTGACGCTGCCCGGCCTTGAGGGGCGGCAGGAAGTCAATCAGAGAGCGCAACCCTTGAGGCAGTCACGTGTTCCCGCGGTCGCCTAGCGTTCGTGAAAATCCTCGCATGAGCGGAGACGGCGTGATGGATCGGGAGGAGCTTCATCGCGCCGGGTTGGTTTCTGAACAAGCAAGGGGACAGGATCAGAGGGCGTTTCGATAACCAACGCCATCGCAACGTTGCGTTCATCGCCACCGACAGGACGTTGAAGGGTGACACCTGACCGGCCGACCGGGCCACCGACCTCGGAGGTGCATCCCAATGCGGGCCAGGAGCGCGGAGTTCGCATCGGAGCGGCATATACACCGTCGGTCAAATGGCGAACAGCGCGACATTGGGACCGCCGGGATTGCCCGCTGCCGGGAACCATGGTTATTGTCCATCCAAAGCGCCTGGATGGCCCGGGCCCATGGGAAATGTCGGTTGTTAAATGACTGATTCCACATTTCACATCGATAAGGACGGCGAAGTAACACGCTTTACCGTCAAGCCAGCCAGTCCGCCGTGGCCGATTGGCTATATGCTGTTTGCCGTGCCACTCTTTCTTGTATCTGCGCTCGCGTTTTTTGTCGCTTTGTTGTCAGGAGAGACCGATTCCCTAGTACTTAGCGGCATCTTTGCAGCACTCACGGGATCAACATTATATTGGATAAAATCGAGAAATTCAAAATACAGACGGCAAATATCGTTTAGCGTATCGCAGAGTGGTATAGATATTGACGGCAAGCACTTTGACAAGGATAAAATTTCGCGCGTTGTAATGCGGAATCATATGAGTGGCGCAAGTCTCGGCGGTGCGTCTGGTTCCGTCGTGTTTTACAACCCAAACACTTTGTCAGGGAACATCACTACTGTCCGGTTGACGG
>DIUL01000074.1 GCA_002422345.1 Acetobacteraceae bacterium UBA6159 | reverse complement strand
GTGATTGACCGGACAGCAGTGTATCACGATCTGTACAAGCGCCGTCCGCCTGAATACGCTGCGATGCAACATGACTCGGCCGAGTCTGGAACGCATCGAAAAAAAGAGGGCCCGAAGGCCCCCTTGTAATTTCCACTTTGGCATAGATGCGTCAGCGCCCCTGGAACACCGGCCGGCGCTTTTCCATGAACGCCCGCCGGCCCTCAATGAAATCCTGGCTGTCGAAGCAGTCCTGGACCATCTCGGCGCAGACATCCATGTCGCCCTTTTCGCCCAGCAGCAGTTCGGCGACCGTCCGTTTCAGGGCTTTCATTGTCATCGGGGCATTGTCACCGATCGTCGCGCAGTATTGCCGCGTGTACGACTCGAGCTCCGCATCCGGCAGCACGCGGTTCACCAGGCCCATCATCCGGCCCTCATCGGCGGTGAAATGCCGAGCAGTGAGGAAGATTTCCTTGGTGTAGGAGGGACCGACGAGCTCCATCAGGTGGCGAACGCCCGGCGCGCCGTAGCCCAGGCCGAGTCGCGCCGCCGGAATCCCGAATTTCGAGCCTTCGGAGGCGATCCGCATGTCGCAGCACACCGCGATGGCCATGCCGCCGCCGATGCACCAGCCGCGGATCATCGCGATCGTGGGCTTGGAGCAGGAGGCCAGCCGCTCGGTCGCGCGGTCCAGGGTCTGGTCGTAGTGGTCGTTGACCTCGCGGGAGGAGCGGGTCTTCTCGAACTGGGAGATATCGGCGCCCGAGACGAAGGCCACGTCGCCGGCGCCGCGCAGGACGATCACGCGGACGCGGGGGTCCGACTCGAACTGGTCGATGATGTCGACCATCGCTTCCCACATGTCGAGCGAGACGGCGTTGCGGCGCGACGGTTTATTGAAGGTCATCCAACCGATCGATCCGTCTACCTCGGCGATCATGTTCTCGGTCTTCAGGGGAAGCGTCACGACGTCGGCCATCAATCTGTCCTTATACTGTTGCCATCAAGCCGCGTCCGGCGGCGGGACCCGGGCGATGCGGGCTGGATCGATTTCCAGCCACACCCGGTCGTCCACCGCGTGCACGACGTTCGGCGCGGTGCTGACGCGTATGCGCTGCTCCGAGCCGTCCGGCCTTATGACATATTCCCAGTATTCGCCCAGATAGGCCCGTTCGACGATTTCGCCCTGAATCCGCCAAAGATGGCCCGCGGCGGGCGGGGAGGCATGCAATGCGATCGACTGCGGCCGGACCGAGAAGCTGGCCAGGCCGGAGAGTTCGTTGGCATCGGGTGCCAGGGCCTTGGGCACGGTGAAGCCCGGGAAGACGATCTGGCTGCCATCCACCCGCCCGTCGAGGAAGTTGGTGCGGCCGATGAAGCCGGCCACGAAGCGGGTCTTCGGCTTGCCGTACAGGGTCACCGGGTCGTCGACCTGGTCGATCTTGCCCAGGTTCATGACCACGATCCGGTCGGAGGTGACCATCGCCTCGGCCTGGTCATGGGTGACGTACACGGTGGTGATGCGGAACGCGTCGTGCAGGCGGCGGATTTCGCTCCGCATTTCCTCACGCAGGTTGGCGTCGAGGTTGGACAGCGGTTCGTCGAGCAGGAGGACCTGTGGCTCGATCACGATGGCGCGGGCAAGGGCGACGCGCTGCTGCTGGCCGCCGGAGAGTTCGGACGGGTAGCGTTCCTTGAGGTGGCGCATCTGCACGACCTCCAGGATGCGGTTCACCCGCTGCTCGACCTCGGCGTTCGGCAGTTTCCGCAGCTTGAGGCCGAAGGCCACGTTCTGGCCGACGGTCATGTTCGGCCAGATGGCGTAGCTCTGGAAGATCATCGACATGCCGCGGCGTTCCGGCGGGACCATCATGGCGGGGGAGGACATGACCTGCCCCTCCATCTCGATGGTGCCGCTGGTCGGCTTGATGAAGCCGGCGATCATCCGCAGCGTGGTGGTCTTGCCGCAGCCGGACGGGCCGAGGAGGGAGACGAACTCCCCCTCCCGCAGGGTCAGGTTGACGCCGTCGACCGCCTTGGTGCTGCCGAATGCCTTGGTCAGGCCGATCAGGGACAGTTTGCTCATTTCTTTTCACGCCGCATCATGAAGTCGCGCCCAAGGAAAGCCGTGGCCCCCGCGACGATGACCAGGGTCGCAGCCAGCAGCAGGAAGCCGAGGGCGGCAAGGTGTTCGAAATTCCCCTCCTCGCTCATGTCCATCAGCATGACGGACATGGTGCGGGTGTTGGGGCCGTAGAGGAACATGGCGCTGGACAGTTCCCGAGTCGCCGGGATGAAGACCAGCAGCCAGGCGCCGATCAGGCTGCGCTTCATCAGCGGCGCCATGACCTTCCGGATGGCCATCAACCGGCCGCCGCCCAGGATGCGGACGGCTTCCTCCATTTCCGGGTTGATACTTCGGATCGCGGCGTCGGCGTTGGCATAGCCGATCGGCAGGAACCTTGTGGCGAAGGCCAGGATCAGGATGGTGGCCGTGCCGTACAGCGCGAGCGGCGGCGGGGCATAGGCGGCGTAGAAGGCAATGGCCAGCACGATGCCCGGCACCACGAAGGGCGCCATCGCCAGGAAGCTGAGCACATCGACCCAGGGCAGCAGCTTCCGGCTGACGATATAGGCGATGGCCAGGCCCAGCCCGATCGCGATGAAGGCGGCGGCCGCGGCATAGGTGAAGCTGTTGATCACCGACTGCGCGGCGGTTTCGTGCTGGAACAGCAGATACTCGAAATTCTTGAGCGTCAGGTTGTCCCAGCTGAACCCCCGGCCCCAGCCCTTGGCCAGTGCGGCCTGCGCCAACACTATATAAGGAAGGATCACCGCCAGGGTCATGACCGCCATCGAGTAGGCGAACATCACCCAGCGCCCGCGGCCGAGGTCGATGATCCGCCGCTCTCCCCCCTTGCCGGTCAGGGCGACGAAGCCGCGCCGGCGGGTGATCATCTTCTGCACGCCGAACAGGGCGATCGTGACCAGCAGCAGGGGCACGGCGTAGGCGGCCGCGACCTCGGCTCGGATCGGCTGGCTGAAGAACTGCAGTAGCTGGGTCGTGACGACGTTGAATCGGGCTGGGATCGCGATCAGCGCCGGTGTGCCGAACAGGGCGATCGCCTCCAGGAAGGTGACGATCGCGCCGGCCATGATCGCCGGCAGCACCATGGGCAACGTGATCTTCAGCGTCGTCCGCACCGTGCCGGCGCCCAGGATGTTCGCCGCGTCCTCCATTTCGGAAGACACGACGTCCAGCGCGGCGGCCGTGAAGATGAAGATGAAGGGGAAGGAGTAGATGGCGATGACGAAGGCGAGGCCGCTGAAGGTATAGATGTCGAAGATGCCCTCGGGCGCGCCGGTCAGGGCCATATAGAAGCGGTTGATCCAGCCCGAATTCGGCCCCGCCAGCAGGATCCAGCCGATCGCGCCGAGGTAGGGCGGGGTGATGAAGGCGCCCAGCATCAGCAGCCGGATGAAGTTCTTCCCCGGCATGTTGGTGCGGGAAATCGCCCAGGCCATCGGCACCGCGAAGATCAGGCACAGCACCGTGACCATCGCGCCGAGGCGGAGGGAGTTCCACAGCGCCGTTATGTAACGGGGGCGGGAGAACGCCGTGTAGTAGTTCATCAGCGTGAAGGCGCCGGTGTCGACCTCCTCCAGGCTGGACTGCACCAGGCGGAACAGCGGGTTGACGACCAGGAAGATCAGGCTGAGCGCCAGCAGGATCCACAGGATGATCAGCGGATCAAAGGACCGGACGCGCAGGCTGGTGTGTTGGCGGTGGTCTGGCTCATGCGGGGTGCCGGGTTGGGGTGAGGGACCGGGATGCGTTCTGCGTCACACGAAGGTCTCCCGCCATTGCTCGATCACTTCAGGGACGGATTTCACCAGTTCGTCCGTGCCGACGCGCAGCAGGTTGACGTCGGTCAGGGGCTTCGCGCCCTCGATCGGCGGCATGCCACCGCGTGCCGGGTCGATCTTCTGGTCGATGCAGAGCCGAGCGAACTCCTCACTCAACAGCCAGTTCGCGAACAGGCGGGCGGCGTTGGGCCGCGGGGCGTTGGCCATCACGGCGGAGGGTCCAACGCAGACGACGGAGCCGTCGGTCGGGTAGATCACCCCGATCGGGTTGCCACGGGCGGCGGAGGCGAGGGCGGTGGACAAGGGCCCCAGCCCGACCACGCATTCCCCGGCGTTCAGCAGGGAGATCGGGTCATTGCCCGAGCGGCCGACTCGCGGGCGGTTGGCGGCCAGTTTCTCAAACCACTGCCAGCCGTAGAGCTTCCGCATCTGCACGGTCCAGACGCCGACATAGCCGCTGAAGCCCGGATGCCCGAACGCCGCCCTGCCCTTCCACTTGGGATCGAGCAGGTCGGACCAGGCTTTCGGCGCTTCCTCGGGCTTCACCTTGGCCGTGTTGACGATCATCAGCATCAGGGTGGAGGTCGTGGGGTAGGAGTAGCCGGGGTCTTCGAGGCCCTTGAAGGCGGGGCTGATCAGGCCGGCATCCGCGGGCACGAACTCCGCCAGCACGTTGCGGCGCTTCAGGGCGGGGATGTGGCCCACGTCGGTGGTGCTGAACACGTCGCATTGCGGGGCGCTGTTCTTCAGGTCCTGCGACAGACGCTCAAACGCGACCTGTCCGGTGGTGCGGATGACCGAGACCTTGATGCCTGGGTACCGCGCGGTGAAGGCGCGTCCCATCCGTTCGGCGGTCTCGGAGTCGACCTGGGCGATGTACCAGGTGACCGAGCCTTCCTTGCGGGCGGCCTCCACCAGCGCCGCGTCGTTGGCATGGGCGGCGGGCGCCGCCAGGGTTGCCGCCGTGGCGCCAGCGACCACGGATCTGCGTGAGATCTGCAATGACATTTGGTTTTCCCCCGTCCGCCCGTTGTCGCACGGGCCACACCGGTCGGCCAGACCGGGGCGGCCCGTGTGCCGGAACTGTTTTAGCTACCGAACGTATCGCGCCATTGCTCGACCAGTTCGGGGACTCCCTTGCGGATTTCGGCTGGAGTCAGCGGAATCACCTTCTGCGAGGACAGCAGCGGCACGCCGGGGCGCGGCGGGACGTCGGCGCGGATCGGCTCGGTCCCATCCACGGCCATCATGCGGGAGTATTCCTCGTTCAGCAGCCATTCCATGAACAGCTTCGCCGCATTCGGATGCGGGGCGTTGACGGGAATGCCAGAGGGAGTGACGCAGACGACCAGCCCGTCCTCGGGGTGGACGACCTGCACCGGGTTGCCCTTGTCCAAGGCCTGATACGCGGTGTTGGCCGAGGCCGGGCCGATCACGGCCTCCCCCGCGCTCATGAGCGTCACGGGATCGATCGCCGACCGGCCGACGCGGGGGTTGTTCTTGGCGAGCTTCTCGAAGAACTCCCACCCATAGACCTTCTTGAGCGACAGCGCCCAGGCGCCGGTGCAGCCCGAGAAGGCCGGATGGCCGACCGCGACCTTGCCCTTGTACTGGGGCAGCAGCAGGTCGGTCCACTTCTTCGGCGCGTCCTCGGGTTTGATCTTGTTGGTGTTGTACATGATGAAATAGCGGCTGGCGTTGGTCACGTACCACCAGCCCGGATCGGACAGGGTCTTGAAGGCGGGGACCAGGCCCTCGGCCGTCGTGGGGGTGTAGCCGAGCAGTTCCTTGCGTTCCTTCAGCGCCGGCATGTGGGAGATGTCGGTGGTGCTGAACATGTCGCATTGCGGCGTCTTGTTCTTGATCTCCAGCAGCAGCCGCTGATAGGCGACCTGGCCGGTGGTGCGGATGACCGAGACCCGGATGCCCGGGTACCGCGCGGTGAAGGCCTTGCCGAGCTTCTCGGCTTTTTCGGCGTCGACCTGGCCGGTGTACCAGGTGACCGCGCCTTCCTTGGTGGCGGATTCCTCCAGCGCCTTGAGGTCGGCCCGCGCGTCACGCGCGCCGGCGACAAGGAAACCGGCGGCGCCGAGGCCGATCACGGCCTGACGACGCGTCAAGAATTCGGTCATGGATGCGTACTCCCACAGCTAAGGTTGCCGACACGCTAGCCTGTCTTGAGGAAGACTCAAATCCAGCCCGGATTCGGGACCGTCAGCGTGTGCGGCGGTGCAACGGAATAAGGCCAGCCAGGGCCAGTCCCAGCAGCAGCGCCGTCGTCGGCTCGGGGATCGCGGTCAGGACAACGTCATCCAGCCCGGCCATGTTGTCGCCGGACGGCGTGGCGTTGACGAAGGCGATCGTGGTGCTGGGCGTGGCCGCGACGAACCCGACCTCGAACTGTTTCCAGTTCACATCGGCGTTGCTGTTGTCGGCGTTGCTGAACACGCCGACCGAGACGGAGTCGACGAATACCTCGACCGCGCTGGGCAGCATGTAGCCACCGAACGCGGCATCCTGGTTTCCGACCCAGAACGACAGCGCCATGGCCGCACCCGCCGTCGTGGCGATCGTCTGGGTCACGCCATTGGCGCCGAGATTCCCCGAGCCGGTCATGTCCAGGGACACCAATCCGCCATGCGGCGAGAAGGACAGCGTGCCCGCGTATTCCTGATAATCCGCCCTGAGCGTCAATTGCGCGGCGGTCGGCTGCCCGGTCCCGAGCACGAGCCACCCGCCGATCGACTGGCCATGATCATAGGCGGCATAGACGCTGGCCAGCGGCGGGTCCTCGAACCCGCCATTCACCAGCAGGTTGGCGTGCGCCGCGGTGCCGAACAGGGTCGTGGCGAGGCCGGCAAGAACAAGGAAACGGCGGTGACGTTGGCGCATGGTATCCTCGGAACGATCCGCCACGGGTAATTCCAACCCCGGTACGAGTCAACGCCAGCGCTATTCCGCCGCCTTCCCCTGTTCGGCCACGCCCGCCACCCGTGTCCGGGTCCGCAGCGTCACGAACTCCTCGGCCGCGGTCGGGTGGATGCCGATCGTGCGGTCGAAGTCCTGCTTGGTGGCGCCCATGACGACGGCGATGGCAATGCCCTGGATGATCTCGGGCGCGTCCTCTCCCAGCATATGCGCGCCCACGACCTTCTGGGTCGCCTGGTCGACCACCAGCTTCATGGTCGTCCGGCGCCCCGCCCGCCCGGACAGCGTGTGGCGCATCGGGGTGAATTTCGTGACATAGACATCGACCGGCCCCTCGGCCGCGGCTTCTTCCTCGGTCAGCCCGACGACCGAGATCGGCGGCGTCGAGAACACCGCCGCCGGGATGTTCTTCAGCGACACGCCGCGGGGGTTCTTGCCGAACAGCGTATCGGCCAGGGCATGGCCCTCGGCCGTCGCGACGGGGGTCAGGTTCACCCGGTCGGTCACGTCGCCCATGGCGTAGATATGCGGCTGGGATGTCTGCAACGAGTCGTTGACGATCACCGCCCCGCCCGCGTCCACCGCCACGCCGGCCTTGTCCAGCCCGATCCCGGCGGTGGACGGCCGGCGGCCGGTCGCGAAGAACACCAGGTCGCAGTCGAGCGTCTCGTTCTCGCCGAAGGTCAGGGTGCGGCCTTCGCCCCGGGCCTCGACCTTCTTCGGCAGGCAGCCGGGATGGAGGATGATGCCGTTGATCGCCAGCGCCTCGGCCAGGCCTTCGCGCATGTCCTGGTCGAAGCCGCGCAGCGGCAGCGGCTGGCGGTAGATCAGGTGGACCTCGGCGCCCAGCGCATTGAAGATGCCGGCGAATTCCACCGCGATGAAGCCGGACCCGACGATCGCGACCTTCTTCGGCATCGTCGGCAGATAGAACGCGTCGTCCGAGATGATGCCGAGTTCCGCGCCCGGAATCTTAGGACGTTCCGGGTGGCCGCCGGTGGCGATGACGATCTTCTCCGCCGTGACGCGCTTGCCGTCGACCTCGATCGTATGCGGATCGATCATGACCGCGCGCCCGTCAAAGATGGTCGCGTTGGCCCCGCCGAGCAGACGGCGGTAGATGCCCTGCAACCGGTCGATTTCGGTGTTCTTGGCCGCGATCAGCTTGTTCCAGTCATGCGGACCCTTCTGGATGGACCAGCCGAAACCCGCCGCGTCGTCCGCCCAGGACCCGTATTCCCCGGCCTGGACCAGCAGTTTCTTCGGCACGCAGCCGATATTGACGCAGGTGCCGCCCCAGAAGCGTTCCTCGGCGATGCCGACCCGGGCGCCATGCCCCGCGGAGATGCGGGCACACCGCACACCGGCCGATCCACCACCGATCACGAACAGGTCGAAATCCATCTGCGCGTCCCCGCCTTGCTGCTGGCGTCACTGTGTCTCCCCCAGGCGCACGCGGCAAGGGCGCGCGATTTGCATAACAGGCGCGACCGGTAAAGTTGTAGAATGAAATCATACCGAGGCGGCCATCCGGCCTGACCCGGTCGCTGTCGGAGTTTCACATGAAGCTTATTTTTGTAACTGCCGGTTTGGCCCTTCTCGCGGTTTCCGCGCCGGCTCAGGCCGTTGTCTACTGTCAGTATGTCGGTGTGCCGAAGGGTTGCGTCGCCCGTCCGGGCGTTGCCCTGCGCGCCGCGCCTGGCGTCGGTGTCCCCGGTGTCGGTGCCCCGGGTGTCGGTGTGGGGGCTCCGGGTGTTGCGGGCGTCGCCGGACCTGGCGCGGGTGCACCTGGCGTCGGCGTGCGGGCCGGCCCGGCCGGTACCGCCAACATGGGCGGTCCCGTGAACCGCGCCGGCGCGCGCTGACCCCAATCGGACCATTGCCATTCGTCACCGCATTATGCTACCATAGGTTGTATGACTTGATTGGTGCGTTGTCGTATTAGAAACGACGACGGGCTGGAGAAGACCCATGGTGAAGGCGGTGACGATCCTGCGTAAGGGCAATGGCCAGGGGGCAACTCCGCCCGCTGAACCGGGCGGAGGCGACCTTGCCATCGCACCCGCCGAGGTGACCGCGGCGGAGCCGGTGACGGACCCGCCGCCGTCCCCCGAACCGATGGCGCAGCCGCCGCAGACCAGCACCCAGCACCTCGCGACGATGCGGCACGATCCCGCCGCCATCCGCCGCCTGTTCGAAACCGGGCAATACCCCTATCGCAGCCGCATGCGGGCCGCGCCGTATGAGGAACACCTGCTGGAACTCCAGCGGGAACTCCTGAAGGCGCAGCGCTGGATGGAGGAAGTGGGCGAACGGATCATCGTCCTGTTCGAAGGCCGCGACGCCGCCGGCAAGGGCGGCACCATCAAGCGCTTCACCGAACATATGAACCCCCGCACCGCCCGCGTCGTGGCGTTGCAAAAGCCAACCGAGCGGGAACGGACCCAGTGGTTCTTCCAGCGCTACATCGCGCATCTGCCGGCCGCCGGGGAAATCGTGCTGTTCGACCGGTCCTGGTACAACCGCGCCGGGGTCGAGCGGGTGATGGGCTTCTGCACCCCGCAGGAATACCTGGAATTCATGCGCCAGTGCCCGGAGCTGGAACGGATGCTCGCCCGGTCCGGCGTGCGACTGTTCAAGTACTGGTTCTCGGTCAGCAAGGAAGAACAGCGCCTGCGGTTCGAGCAGCGGGAGACCGACCCGCTGAAGCAGTGGAAACTGTCCCCGATCGACCGCGCGTCCCTGAACAAATGGGACGAATACACCGAGGCGAAGGAGGCGATGTTCTTCCACACCGACACCGCCGACGCCCCCTGGACCATCGTCAAATCCGACGACAAGCGGCGCGCTCGGCTGAACGCGCTGCAACATTTCCTCTCCACCTTGCCTTACCCCACCAAGGACAAGCACATTGTCAGCGGACCCGATCCGCTGATCGTGGGCAGTTCGGCGCATGTCATCGGCGTGGACGCGTCCATCATCGGCAAGACCGTCCACCCCGCCCTGAAACGGGGACGCGGAGACGAATAGAGCAGGAGAACAAGGGATGGACGCAGTCACGGGCGACACGCACCTGATCCGCGACGAAGCGACGCTGGAGGCGCTGTACGGCACAGCCTCCGGCGGCGCGATCGCCAAGGAAGTCGACTACCTCCATCCGCACTACCGGGCGATGATCGCGGCCTCCCCCTTCATGGTCCTCGCGACCGCGGGGCCCGAGGGGCTTGATACCTCCCCCCGCGGCGACCCGGCGGGGTTTGTCCATGTGGTGGATGATCGCACACTGCTGATCCCCGACCGGCGCGGCAACAACCGCATCGACAGCCTGCGGAACATCGTGCGCGACCCGCGCGTGGCGCTGCTGTTCCTGATCCCTGGCGTCGGAGAGACCCTGCGGGTGAACGGCACCGCCGTAGTCTCCACCGATCCGGCGCTGATCAACCGGTTCGAGTATCGGGGCACCTTCCCCCGCTCGGTCATCGTCGTGACGGCGGATCGGGTCTACTTCCAGTGCTCCAAGGCGCTGGTGCGGTCCGAGCTTTGGAACGCGGAAAAGCAGATCCCGCGCTCTGCCCTGCCGTCAACCGGCACGATCCTGTCCGACATCACGGGCGGAACGGTGGGTGGCGTGCAGTATGACCGGGAATACCCCGAGCGCCTCCGCACCACGATCTACTGAACCAGGTCTCGCAGGCCGCGATCCATCAGGGCAGCGAATTCCGCCTCATGCTCATATTCGGGCATGAGGCGGTCGATCGTCGCATCGCGCCCGGTGGCGGGATGGAAGTAGATTTCGCTGTCACCCTCCGGCAGGTGAGCCAGTAGCTCGCGGACACGGGCGGCGGTCATGTGGCCGCTCCAGGCCAGGCCGAAGCAGTGGTCGTTGGTGGCGACCCCGGCTGACCGCGCCTGGT
Source organism: Acetobacteraceae bacterium UBA6159 (assembly GCA_002422345.1). GTDB lineage: Bacteria > Pseudomonadota > Alphaproteobacteria > Acetobacterales > Acetobacteraceae > Rhodopila. The sequence continues at coordinate 28,023 of DIUL01000074.1, read as the reverse complement.
GGCGGAGCAGGCGGGTCCAGGCATACAGCGCGCGATCCCCCAGGCCGACTGGCGTGCCGCAGCGCGCCATGACCGCCGGCGGTTCGGATGGCACGCGGATGGCTGGCAGCCCGAACTCCCGGCCGATATCCAGCAGCATCCGCCCGACCGTCGGGTGCAGGTGCATGTGCTTGTGCGCGTTGGCGTGATCCAGCGTCAGGCCCGTGGCGGCAAAGGCCTGGAACTGCGCCCGGATTTCGGCGGCCAGTTGGCGGCGCACGCCCGGCCGGAAGAAATACCGGATGCCAAGCCCCAACTGGTCGGACGGAAACTGGCCCGCCGCATCCACCAGATCGGGGATGTCGGCGGGGGGCAGGACGGCCGGTCCCTCGATCACCACCAGATGCAGCCCGACCCGCAGGCTGGGCAGAGCCTTGGCGCGCCGCACCGCGTCGGTGGCGGCGGGGGCCGCGACCATCAGGCTGGCGGCATCGAGGATACCGTCGCGATGCGCCCGCTCGATCGCTTCATTGACCGCGACCGACAATCCGAAATCATCGGCCGAGAAGGTGACGCGCCTCATGTCCCCGCCCGGGCGGAGGGTGCCAGTTCCGACCAGCGGGGCGGGGTCGGATGGCAGGCCGGGATGATCCGCCCGATCAGGCTGGCGGTCTGGCGAATGGTCACCTCGGCCGGCAACCGCGTGCCATGCATGGCGAACACGATCCCGGCCACGACGATGGCGATCGGCAGCAGCCGCAAGGGCGGCCTGGGTCCGGCGATGGCATGCAACACCACCGCTCCGGCCACGCCGACGGTACCGCCGAGGATGACTTCCTCGGTGGAATGGGCGCCGAGCATCACGCGTGTCGTGCCGATGATGAAGGCCGCGACGATCGCGGCCGAGACGACCCAGGGCCGGGAGTCCCGGACCATCGCCACCAGCCCTCCGGCCACCAGCGCGGCGGCGCAGGCATGGCCGCTGGGACTGCTGATCCGGGTGAAGCCCAGCATCGATCCGCAGCCGAGGAACACGAGCTTCAACACGAGCATCAGCCCGAAAGCCGCGCCTGTTGCCCCCACCCAGGCCAGCGCGCCGCGCGGCCAGCCCAGCACGGCCACGGTCACGGCGACGCCGATGATCACGGGCAGGATCACCGCCTGATCCGCAAGGTCCGTCACGAGGTTCAAAAACCGGCCTCCGCCCGCATCCCATTAACCACTTCTTCAAACCTTGCCGCGATACTCGGGGCCTTGGGATGCCCCAGCCGCGAAAGGCCCGCCATGTCCGACGACCTTCAGAACCAGCTTTCCTTCGCCCGCATCGACGACGCCACCTGCCAACTGCTGCGCGACGCCTGGCCGCTGGTCGACAAGGGCATGCCGCATCTGCTGGATGAGATGTATAGCCACGTCCTGCAGCGGCCGGAACTCAAGGCGCTCTTCGCCAACGAGGACCGGATCAACATGGCTCGGCAGCGCCAGCGGGAGCATTGGCAGGCCCTGTTCTCCGGCACGTTCAACGAGGAATATGTCGCCTCGGTCGGCCGCATCGCCACGACCCATGCCCGCATCGGGTTGCAGCCATCGTTCTATATCAGCACCTATCTGATCGCGTTGGAGAACATCCACGCCATGCTGGTGGACGCCGGCACCCCCGCGGTCATGACGCGCCCCGCCCGGTCCCGCCTGGCCGCGACGATCCGCGCTGTGGATCGGGCCGTGCTGTTCGACCTGCAACTGGTCGTCACCGCCTATCTGGCGGAGACCAGTGCCGACTTCCAGCGCCGCATGACGCAACTCGCGGACCAGTTCGACACGGTGATCGGCGGCTTCAGCCGCGATATCGGGGAAGCGGCGAACGGGTTGAACGGGCGGTCGGAAATCCTGTTGGAGGCGGCGACCTCCGCGACCGAGGAGGCGGCATCCCTGGCCGGGGGCGCCGGACAGTCCGCGGCGAACATGCAGGCGGTCGCCGAGGCGGCGGAGGAGATCACCGCCTCGATCAGCGAAATCACACGGCAGACCCGCGATGCCTCCCACGTCACGACCGAGGCTGTGGCGACGGTACGGCGGGCGGGAGAGATCGTCGACACGCTGAGCGCCACCGCCCTGAAGATCGGCGACGTCGTCAACCTGATCCAGACCATCGCCGGCCAGACCAACCTGCTGGCGCTGAACGCGACGATCGAGGCGGCGCGGGCCGGTGACGCCGGCAAGGGTTTCGCGGTGGTGGCCGGAGAGGTGAAGACCCTGTCCGCGCAGACCGCCCGCGCGACCGACGATATCCGCTCCCAGGTCAACGCGGTGCAGGATGTCGTGTCCCGGATCGCGGGGGCGATGTCGGATATCACCGAGGCCGTGGACCGCATCCGATCCACCACCGACTCGATCGCCGGCGCGGTGGACCAGCAGGGAGAGGCAACGCGGGAGATCAGCCGATCGGTCGCCGCCGCGGCCGCCAGCGCGGCGGGGATCACCGATGGTGTCCGCAAGGTGGAACAGGTGGCGGCCGAGAACGCGGACAATGCCCGCGGCCTGGCCGGATCGGCGGCGGACCTGCAGAAGCACAGCACGGAGCTGACTCGGCAGGCCTCGTCGTTCATCACCCGCATCCGCAACGCCGACCGTCGAGCGACCGAGCGTGTGCCGCTGACGCTGAAGACGGAATTGGTGGTGGATGGGACCACGCTGGAGGGGATGGTGCAGAACCTGTCAGGCGGCGGGGCGGCGGTGCGGCTGGATACCAGCAAGCTGCCGGCGGTGCGGGAGAATGTGCAACTGCGGATCGTTGGCGCGCCATTCCGCCCGGCCGCGCGGATCGTGAACGTGGGGGACGGGCTGGTGAACCTGTCCTATGTCGTCCAGTCGGACGGGGAGGCCCTGCTGCGCTGGGCGACCGCCAACCAGAAGACGCTGGAGGCTCGGGCGGCGTAGGACCTGGGCATGAAAAAGGGGGAAGGCCTTGCGGCTTTCCCCCTGTTTTCGGTTCGTGGCGCCGTCCGCGATTACGCGGCCGAACGGATGGCGACCGCGCGGACTTCGTCGCCCACCCCGGCCTCAAACGCCGCGAAGTTGGCCTGGAAGCGTTCGATCAGGTGGCGCGCCTGCTTGTCGTAAGCGGCCTTGTCGGCCCAGGCCTTGGACGGATCCAGCACCTCATCCGGCACGCCGGGGACGTGTTCGGGGATCGACAGGCCGAAATAGGTTTCCTTGCGGAACCGGGCATTGGCCAGGGACCCATCCAACGCCGCCCGCAGCAAGGCGCGGGTGTGACGGATGCTCATGCGGCTGCCGACGCCGAACTGACCGCCGCTCCAGCCGGTGTTGACCAGCCAGCACTCGGCGCCGTGGCGCGCGATCAGGTCGGACAGCATCTGGCCATAGACTTCCGGCCGGCGCGGCAGGAAGGGGGAGCCGAAGCAGGTGCTGAACGTCGCCACCGGTTCGGCGCCCAGGCCCTTTTCGGTGCCGGCGACCAGCGCGGTGTAGCCGGACAGGAAGTGATACATCGCCTGCGCCGGGGTCAGCCGAGCGATCGGGGGCAGCACGCCGAACGCGTCGCAGGTCAGCATGACGACGTTCTTGGGCTGACCGCCGCGACCCGACATCTCGACATTCGGGATGAAGTCGGCGGGGTAGCAGGACCGCGTGTTCTCGGTCAGGGAGCCATCATTGAAGTCGATGCGCCCGGCGTCGTCCGCGACCACGTTTTCCAGCACCGCGCCGAAGCGGTTGGACGCGGCCCAGATTTCCGGTTCGGCTTCCTGCGACAGGTTGATGACCTTGGCGTAGCAGCCGCCTTCGACGTTGAAGGTGCCGTTCGGTCCCCAGCCGTGTTCGTCATCGCCAATCAGACGGCGGTGCGGGTCGGAGGACAGGGTGGTCTTGCCGGTGCCGGACAGGCCGAAGAACAGGGCAACGTCCTCTTCCCCGCCGATATTGGCGCTGCAATGCATGGGCATCACGCCCTGGCCGGGCAGCAGCCAGTTCATGACGGTGAAGATCGACTTCTTCACTTCGCCCGCATACTCGCTGCCGGCGATCACGATCATCCGTTGCTCAAACGACATGGCGACGGTCGTGGAGGACCGGACGTTGTCGATCGCCGGGTCCGTCTGGAACAGCGGCGCGTGCAGGATGATGTAGTCGGGTTCGAAGGACGCCAGTTCCTCGGCCGGGGGGCGGATGAACATGTTCCGGGCGAACAGGGCGTTCCAGGCCTGGGTCGTGACCAGGCGGACCTTGATCCGGTAGGCCGGATCGGCGCCGGCATACAGGTCCTGCACGAACAGTTCCTGGCCCTGGAGATAGGCCTGAACCCGGCCCTTGAGGGCGTTGAAGGTGGCCGGGGCCATCTTCTGGTTCACGTTGCCCCACCAGATGTCGTTGGTCACCGAAGGTTCATCCACCACGAACTTGTCGCGGGGGGACCGGCCGGTATGGACCCCGGTCTGCGCCATCAGGGCGCCATCGGCCGACAGCCGGCCTTCGCGGCGGCGGAGCGACTCGGCCACCAGGGCTGGCGGCGACAGGTTCGCGTGAACCGGGCGTGATGCCAAAACACCTGTACGGGTCAACGCCTTGGCGGCGGTTTCCTGCCAGGTGGGACGTTTATGTGTTGGGTCGGACGGGGTGGTCAACGCTGCGGTTCCTGATCCTGGCACGCGACGACACACGCCGCTTTCTACTCGCTGGTAGGACTTCTATTCCGGGATTCCGTCGCTTCGCGCAAGACGGTCGGTGTGCATTGCAGCATGAACGATTTTTGAGCACTCGTTTCGCGGCCGGGTGGTGACCGGCCGGCCGGCCTGCGCTATGAGGTTGCGCCATAAGGAGACCGCCGCCTTGAACCATCCCATGACTCCGCCCCCGGCCGGCATCAACAGCCTGCGCACCGGCCCGAATGAACGCGGCCGGTTCGGGGAATACGGTGGCCGATTCGTCGCCGAGACCCTGATGCCGCTGATCCTGGAGGTCGAGCGCGCCTATAACGAGGCGAAAGTCGACCCCGCCTTCCAGGCCGACCTGCAGAAGCATCTGACGCATTATGTCGGACGGCCGAGCCCGCTTTGGTTCGCGGAGAGGCTGACGGCGCATCTGGGCGGGGCGAAGGTTTACTTCAAACGGGATGAGCTGAACCACACCGGCTCCCACAAAGCCAACAACTGCATGGGCCAGATCCTGCTCGCTCGGCGGATGGGCAAGACGCGGATCATCGCCGAGACCGGGGCCGGCCAGCATGGCGTGGCGACCGCGACGATGTGCGCTTTGTTCGGCCTGCCCTGCACGGTCTACATGGGTGCGACGGATGTCGAGCGGCAGAAGCCCAACGTGTTCCGCATGAAGCTGCTGGGGGCGGAGGTCATTCCCGTGACGTCGGGCGCCGCCACGCTGAAGGACGCGATGAATGAGGCGTTGCGCGACTGGGTCGCCAATGTCCACGACACCTACTACCTGATCGGCACCGTCGCGGGGCCGCATCCCTATCCGATGATGGTGCGGGACTTCCAGTCCGTGATCGGGGAGGAAGCCAAGGTCCAGATGATGGAAGCCGAGGGGCGCCTGCCCGACGTGGCCGTGGCCTGCATTGGCGGCGGGTCGAACGCGATGGGGCTGTTCCATCCGTTCCTCGACGATGCCTCGGTTCGGCTGATCGGCGTGGAAGCCGGTGGGCATGGGATCGAGACGGGAGAACACGCCGCGTCCCTGACCGGCGGGCGGCCAGGCGTGCTGCATGGCAACCGCACCTATCTGTTGCAGGACGAGGACGGGCAGATTACCGAGGCGCACTCGATCAGCGCCGGGTTGGACTACCCGGGCATCGGGCCGGAGCATTCCTGGCTGCATGACATCGGCCGGGTGGAATATGTCTCTGCCACCGACAAGGAGGCGCTGGTCGCCTTCCAGCTCTGCACCCGGACCGAGGGGATCATTCCCGCGTTGGAACCGGCGCACGCCTTGGCCTACGTGTCCAAGCTGGCGCCGACGATGTCCAAGGACCAGATCATCCTGATGAATTTGTGCGGCCGGGGCGACAAGGACATCTTCGCCGTCGCCGACCATCTGGGGACCGCGCTGTGAGCCGCATTGCCGCGAAATTCGCCGACCTGAAGAAGCAGGGCCGGGGCGCCCTTATTCCTTTTGTCGAGGCTTGGGACCCGGATCAGGAGACCTCCACCCGATTGCTGCTGGGGATGCCGGGGGCGGGGGCCGACCTGATCGAGATCGGGATGCCCTTCACCGACCCGATGGCGGACGGGCCGATTGTCCAGGCCGCCGGCAAGCGGGCGCTGGCGGCCGGCGTGAAGGTGCGGTTCATCCTGGATATGGTGCGGACCTTCCGCGCGCAGGACCAGACCACGCCGCTCGTGCTGATGGGCTACCTGAACCCGATCCTGTCCTATGGGCCGGAGAAGTTTTGCGTCGATGCCGCCAAGGCCGGCGTGGACGGGATGATCATCGTCGACCTCCCGCCCGAGGAATCCGACCTGATCCTGCCCTTCACCAACGCGAACGGGCTGGACTTCATCCGCCTGGTGGCGCCCACAACCGACGACGCGCGGCTGCCGCACGTGCTGAACGGCAGCTCCGGCTTCATCTATTACGTCGCGATCACCGGGATCACCGGGACGCGCAGTGCCTCCTCGGCGCAGTTGTCCGAGGCCATTCCGCGCATTCGCCGGGTCACCGACCTGCCGATCGCGATCGGGTTCGGCGTGCGGTCACCCGCGCAGGCGGCGGAGGCTTCTCGGGTCGCCGACGCGGCGGTGGTGGCTTCGGCGCTGATCGACACGATGGCGCATAGCCTGGATGCCTCGGGGAAGGCGCTGCCGGGGACGGTGGAGAAGATCCTGGACCAGGTGCGGGCGCTGGCGGCTGGGGTGCGAGGGCAACCCGCCTAAGAATGCGAAGGGGTCGCGATGCTCGATCACGTTTCGGTGACGGTTTCCGACCCTGCCCGGTCCCTGCCCTTCTGGGACGCGATCATGGCGGCGCTCGGCGTGCCCTGTGTCCGGCGGGCCGAGGACAACGCCGGGTACGGCGTGCGGAATCGGCCGGGGGATGATGGGCACTCCTATCTCTCGGTCCGGACATCGACCGGCACGGTGGTGCCGGACAACCGGCATTGGTGTTTTCGGGCGCCGGATCGCGCCGCTGTCCACGCTTTTCATGCGGCCGCGCTGGCGCATGGCGGGCGGTGCGACGGGCCTCCCGGCCCGCGGCCGCACTATCATGCGTCCTACTATGCCGCTTTCGTGCTTGACCCGGACGGCAACAGGCTGGAAGCCGTCTGCCACGACGACGCCCTCTGAACCCCGGGAAAGACAGATCACCCGCCCATGAACTGGCTCACCGAATTCGTCCGCCCGAAAATCCGCACGCTGTTCGCCAAGCGCGACGTGCCGGAGAACCTGTGGCACCAGTGCCCCGCCTGCCAGCAGATGATTTTCCACCGCGACCTGGCCGCGAACCTGAAGGTCTGCACCCATTGCGGCCATCACATGCGCGCCCCCGCGGTCGAGCGGCTGACCTGGACCTTTGACGAGAACGGCTACACCCGCATCGAACTGCCCAAGGCCGTCGTCGATCCGCTGAAGTTCCGCGACACCAAGCGCTATGTCGACCGGCTGAAGGACGCGCGGGAGAAGGTCCATACCGATGACGCCGTCATCGTCGCGCACGGCACGATCGACGGGCACAAGGCCGTCGTCGCGGTGATGGAGTTCGATTTCATCGGCGGCTCCATGGGCGCCGCGGTCGGAGACGCCATCGTCGCCGCCGCTCGGCTGGCCGTGTTGCAGGAGGCGCCGCTGATCGTGTTCACCGCTTCCGGTGGCGCGCGCATGCAGGAAGGCGCGGTGAGCCTGATGCAGATGCCTCGGACCGTGATCGCCACGCGGCTGGTCAAGGATGCCGGGCTGCCGTTCATCGTCGTCTTCACCGACCCGACCACGGGCGGCGTGACGGCCAGCTTCGCCATGCTGGGTGACCTGCACATCGCGGAACCAGGCGCCATGATCGGCTTCGCCGGCGCGCGCGTGATCGAACAGACCGTGCGCGAAAAACTGCCCGAGGGCTTCCAGCGCGCCGAATACCTGTTGGAACACGGCATCATCGACATGGTCGTGAAGCGGACGGACCTGAAGGCGACGCTCGCGCGGGTGATCGGCCTGCTGCGGGTGAAGGAGTTGCCCGAGAAGGACCTGCCCGAGGCGGCGTGACCGCCATGGCCAACCCGATCGACAACGTGATGGACCGGTTGATGGGGCTGCATCCGCGCCTCATTGACCTCAGTCTTGACCGGTTGATGGTGCTGCTGGGGAAGCTTGGGTCGCCGGAGCAGCATCTTCCGCCGATTGTCCATGTCGCCGGGACGAACGGGAAGGGCAGCACCTGCGCCTTTGTCCGCGCCATTGGCGAAGCGGCTGGCATGCGGGTGCATGTCTATACCTCCCCCCATCTGGTCCGGTTCAACGAACGCATCCGCCTGGCCGGCGCGCTGGTGTCGGATGACGTGCTGCTGTCGGCGCTGGAGGAAGTGGAGCGGGTCAACGCCCAGGCGCCGATCACGGTGTTCGAGGTCACGACCGCCGTCGCCTTCCTGCTGTTCGCCCGCGTCCCGGCCGATCTCTGCGTGCTGGAGGTCGGGCTGGGCGGCCGGTTCGACGCGACGAACGTGACACCGCCGCCGGTCGCGACGGCGATCACCTCGATTTCGATGGATCATCGGGAGTTGCTGGGCGACTCGCTGCCGGTCATCGCGTTCGAGAAGGCGGGGATCATGAAACCCGGCGTGCCCGTGGCGATCGGGACGCAGCCGGCGGACGTCCTGGCCGTGCTGATGGCGCGGGCGGCGGAGGTGGGTGCGCCCGTGATGCTGCGGGAGCGGGAGTGGGAGGTCGCGGCGTCGGTGACCGGGATGCGCTATGGCGACCGGCGCGGGACTCTGACGTTACCGCCGCCGGGGTTGCCGGGGGCGTTCCAGATGGACAATGCGGGGATCGCGATCGCGGCGCTGCGGGCGACATCCCTGCCGATCCCGGTCGAGGCGATCGCGGCCGGCATCGCCGGGGCCGAGTGGCCGGCCCGGATGCAACACCTGCACGGGCGGCTGGCCGGGTTGCTGCCAGCGGATTGGGAACTATGGCTGGATGGCGGACACAATCCCGGGGCCGGCGTGGTGCTGGCGGAGCATCTGCGGGGTTGGGCGGATCGGCCCGTGCATCTGGTGGTGGGGATGAAGCAGGCCAAGGACTCGGCCGAGTTCCTGCGCCCATTGCTGCCTTTGGCGAGCACGCTGTGGGCGGTGAGGGAGGCGGAGCAATATTCCGCCCTGCCGGTGGAGGCGATCGTTGCCGCGTCTGGCGGGGTGGCTCGCCCGGGGCCGACGGTGGTGGAGGCTTTGCGGGCGATCCCTCGGGATGCGGGGCCGGCGCGGGTGTTGATCTGCGGGAGTTTGTATCTCGCCGGAGAGATCCTGAAGCTGGATGCCGGCGGGGGTTGAGGGGCGGTCGGTTGTCCGCCACGGCCCATCGTCACGCCCGCCCGGATTTTCGTCAGGATAGGCCAGCTTCGTCGCGCTTGGCCCCCTTCGTCATGCCGGGCGCAGGCCCGGCACCCACGACTTTCCTCTGTCGCAAACCGTCAAGTCGTGGGTGCTGGGCCTGCGCCCAGCATGACGGTGGGGGTTGCCAGCGCCTCCCCCATTTAAGGCCTGTGTTACGAGGCGGCACCGCTGACGGGCCTCCGAACGCAAGCCGCCTGCGCGCCCCTACTCAGCCCCGCGGCACTTGATCATCCGCAGCGGCGTATACGTCAGCGCCACCGTCCCATCGTGCTTCTTCACCTCATTCCTCGTCCGAACAAGCCCGCGGCCGGGGCGGCTTTTGGACAGGCGGGCTTCGACGACCTCGCACTCCACGTGGATCGTGTCGCCGGCGAAGACCGGGGCGTTCACGTTCAGCTCCATGTTCAGGAACGCAAACCCCGTGTGCTGCATCGTGGACTGCACCAGCAGCCCCTCGGCGAAGCAATAGACCAGCGCGCCGGGGGCCAGGCGCTGCTTGATGTCGGACTCTTCCTTCAGGAATTCGAGGTTGGTGAACAGCACCTCCACCATGCCCGTGCAGTTCACGAAGTTCGTGATGTCGGCCTCGAACACGGTCCGGCCGATCGTGCGGAATTTACGGCCGAGCGGAAGATCCTCGAAGTACATGCCGAGTCCGACAATATCCATGGTGCGTCTCCTCATTTATGGGCGCACCATGGCGGGCGACGGCGGGTCGATCAAGGGCGGGACGGTTGATCGGAATCAATGCGTCCCGGGCCGCTCCGTCGGCAGAATGCCACACAATCTTTCGGGATTTCCGCATGACCAGACGCCTGACCTTGCTGATCCTGACCGGTTTGCTCGCATCCTCCGGCGCCGCCTTCGCGCAGGGGGACCCGGAGGCCGGCCGCGCGCTGGCGCAGCGATGGTGTTCCAGTTGCCATATGATCGATGCCGGGCAACCGACTGGCGCGGCCATCGGGGTGCCGACCTTCACGGGCATCGCGCGCATGCCTTCCACCACCGCCCTGTCGCTGAACGCGTTCCTGCGTACGCCACATGTGCGGATGCCGGACCTTCAGCTTTCGAACCCCGAGATCGCTGATCTGTCCGCCTATATCCTCGACCTGAAGCAGCGGTAGGGTCCCGCCTTGTAGGGGGACGGCGCACCGGCTAGGCACCGCCCACGCCGCGACGTTCGGCGGCGGAGGAACGACGCGTGCCAGCTGATCCGGCCCCTTCCATGCGCTGGTTCGCCTTCGCGGTCCTGCTGGCCGGGGGCTTCATGCCGCCGGTCGACTTCTTCATCGTCAACGTGGCGCTGTCCTCGATTTATGAGAGCCTGCGCACCACGCCGGCCGAGACGCAGCTTATCATCTCCTGCTACGCCGCCGGATACGCCGTGTTCCTGATCACGGGCGGGCGGCTGGGCGATCTGTTCGGCCGGCGCACCTGTTACCTGTGGGGGATGGCGGCCTTTGCGCTGACCAACCTGGCTTGTGGGCTGGCCATGACTCCCACCCAATTGCTGGTCGCGCGGGTCTTCCAGGGGGCGGCGGCGGCGTTGCTGGTGCCGCAGGTGCTGGCCTCGATCCGGGCGATCTACACCGAGGACCATACCCTCAGCCGAGCGCTGGGGATTTATGGGATGATGATGGGGCTGGCGGCGGCGACGGGACAGTTTGCCGGTGGGGCGCTGGTGCAGTGGAACCCGATGGACCTGGGCTGGCGGGCGATCTTCCTGATCAAGGTGCCGATCTGCCTGGTGACCTTTGCCCTCGCGTGGCGCCTGGTGCCGCGGACCGGCGGCGGGCAGAGGGTGCAGCTTGACCTGCTGGGGGCGACGCTGATCTCCCTGGCGCTGGCCTGCGTGGTTGTGCCGCTGTCGCAGGGGCGGCAGTTGGGCTGGCCGGCCTGGGTGTTCGTGGCGCTGGCCTGCGTGCCCGTCCTGGTCTTTCTGTTCCTGCACCATGAACGCCGGCTGGCTCGGCTGGGCGGGATGCCGTTGGTGGATATGTCTCTGTTCGCCATGCCGCGATTCCGGCGCGGGGTGCTGGTCGGGACGCTGTTCTTCTTCACGACCAGCTTCTATTTCCTGTTCGGCATCTACCAGCAATTGGGCCTGGGGGTGGAGCCGCTGTACACCGGCCTGGCCATCCTGCCCTATGGCATCGGCCTGTTCCTGGGCCCCCTCGCCAGCCGTCCCTTTGCACGGGTGGAGGCGCATCTGCTGTCCCTCGGCATGGGCGTGCAGGTGGCGGGATATGCGCTGATCGGCGGGTTCGTGGCGCTCGGCTGGACGGGGTGGGAGCTTTCGGCGGTCGTGTTCATCGCCGGGTTGGGGCAGGGCGTGGCCTTCCCCCGACTCTACAACACCGTCCTTTCCGGCGTCCCCGCCCGGCAGGCCGGGGTGGCGTCGGGGATCCTGAACTCGGCGTTGCAGGTGGGGGCGGCGAGCAGCGCGGCGGCGATCGGCAGCCTGTTCTACGGGATGCTGGGTGATCAGACCGGAGAGCGCGCCTACGCGGCCGCCTTCGCCGTGGCGCAATGGTCGGTGACCGCGGCGTTGGCAATCGCGATGGTGCTGGCGATCCCGACGCCGTGGTGGCGGCGCCGGGTTTCGTAGTCGTCAGGCCGGCGCCTCCCCGTCATGGTGGCCGCAGGGCCACCAGCCACGACTTTCTATCGGCGGCAGGGGAAAGCCGTGGGTGGTGGCCCTGCGGCCACCATGACGAGGGGGGACGGTCGCGGGCTCCGGCGACCAGCACGGCACCGGCGACCGAACCCCACTCCAGCCGGTCAGGCCGGCGCGAACAGACGGTCGTCGCTGGCGGTGCTGGTTTCCACGAAGGGGTCGATCTCCCCCTGGAACGCCGCGTCGCGTTGCAGGACCGGCATCACCTTGTCGGCGAACAGGCGCATGCTGTTTTCCGACAGATGGTGCGGCATGCTGCCGAAGGAGAACTCGGTCACCAGATGGTCCATCCCGGTCAGGCGGCGCAGTTCGGCGATCTGCTGGATGCAGTCGTCCGGCGTGCCGGCGATCTGGATGCTGACGTAGAAGTCGGTGGCCTTCGCGCGGAAGCTGTCTTCCTTCATCTTCGTGTAGGTCTTGGCGAGCTTCCCGTAGGACTCATACCCCTTCACGTTCGACAGATGCCCGTCCGAGAAGTGATAGTGGTTGTCGATCGAGTCCCACTTCTCCGCCAGATAGGTCGTCGCCCAGTCCCGCGCTTCCTCCCGCGTTGGCGCGCAGGCGACGTTGGTCAGGATGATCGGCGGGCGGGGCGTATGCCCAACCGAGCGGATCATCTGGCGATACCGATGGATGTCCTCGGCCGCCTTGGCCCATTCGTTCTGCATGACCACCAGCATCCCGAAGCCCAGCTTCGCCATGACCTCGGCGGACTCGGGGCTGACCGATGACGCATAGAACCGCCGTTCCGGGTGGGAGATCGGGCGGGGGCGGATCGACATCCTGGGGATCTTGAAGAACTCCCCGTCCCACTCGAACGTCTCGTTCTCCAGCGCCTTGATGATGAGCTGGGCGGACTCGACGAAGCGCGGGCGGGCCTCGTCCATCGGGATACGGAAGCCCTCGTATTCCACGGTGGCGGCGCCGCGGCCGAAGCCCATCAGGGTCCGCCCGCCGCTGATGATGTCCAGCAGCGCGATCTGTTCGGCGACGCGGATCGGGTCATGCCAGGGCAGCACGACGACGCAGGTCCCCAGCGTCACGCGCTTGGTCCGGCCGGCGTAGTAGCTGAGAAGCTGGAGCGGCGCCGGCGACATCGAATAGCCGGTGAAATGGTGCTCCAGCGCCCAGAGCGAGTCGAAGCCCAGTGGTTCGGCCAGGTCACCGATCGCCATATGCTCATGATAAAGGGCGGCATCCGGGCGGCCAGGCTGGGCGAGGATGCTGAGCGCGGTTCCGACTTTCATGTTTGACTACTCCCTTGGTCAGGCTTCGGGTTCAGCGCAGCGGAGAGAAGGCGCTGGGCATCACCATCAGGTTCTCCTGCTTGACGACGATACCGGAGGCCGCGCCTCCCGGTGGCCAGAGGCCGCGGGCAACGGCCTCGGCTCGGATGCGCTGGCGTTCGGCGGCGTCGCGGTAGGCCCAGATATGGACCCATTTGTTGAGCGCCCCGAACTCCGAGTACCAGGCGCCGACCAGCGGCGACAGTTTCTGGCGTTCGTCGATCTTCTTGGACCAGCGGTCGATCATCTCGGGGATCGCGCCGGGGATCATCGTATAGGCGCGGATTTCGAAGATCGGTCCGACGTCGCGCGGATCGAGATTCGGGGAGAACGGGGCGGGGATGAAGATCTCGCTTTGCTGGGAAACGGTGAATTCACGGATCGGCGGCGGCCAGCCTTCTTCCTTGGCGGCGGCGGCGCGGACTTCGGCGCGGTGTTCGAAGCTCTCATACGGCCATACATGCATGATCTGGTTCAGCGGGCCGATTTCGGTGTGCCAGAACGCGGCGAGGCGGGAATGCTTCTCCCGGATCGGCAGGGCGGCGCCGAAGCGCTTCTCGGCCTCGGCCAGCGTGGCCGGGCGGAGCTGGTAGGTCCGCATTTCGATGATCATTGTTTTCCTCCCCGACGGATGGGTCCTGCCCGCAGCGTAATCCCGGCGGCGGGTGGTGTCACGTCGCGGGGTCGGGTTCGGCGGGTTGCGTTAATCGGATGTGATAACGGGTCCGGCCTGGCGGTACGCTGCCGGGAACGTTCCGGACGCTTGTAAGGATTGGGACGGAACGATCCATAACGCACCGAGCAAATTCCGCCTTCAAGCCCGGGTTTTCCCACGGAATTTAGCGCCCCATATTCCACGTCGTTCCGCACATATTTGGTTACAGATAGGCGCCGACTCTTTTCTCGTTGAATCTACGCAGAATTCACTGACTCCGGCTTGTCGGGTTTCCGACCCGCCGTTAAGTTTGAAATTGTCTGAAATGAGCTCAACGTTGACTCTGCCTCGGCTGGACGGTGTTGTCTTTTTAATTCTCCGTGGTGTTCCGTTTCTACAACCATGGATGGCAATATTCGTATCAACCAGTCCGTGGCAGGAAATAAACCGTCACGTGAGCGACAAGAACGGGGTTCGGGTATGGGAGACTGCGATCGTTGGATCGATCGTGCGATCCGTTGTCAACTCGACCGATCGAGCCTGACGGCCGAGCGGGAGAGGGAACTTCTGGTTGGGTATCAGGTCGGTGGGAGCGAGGCTGTACGGCAGGCAGCGTTGACGGAGTTGTGGGAGAGTCACAGCAAACTCGTTGTTGCCATCGCGAGCCGCTATCGTCGTTCCGGAATCGAACTGCTTGACCTGATCGGCGCGGGCCACCTTGGGCTGCACACAGCGATCTCTCGTTTTGACACAACCCGGGTCGATACCAGATTGTCATCATTCGCCATAAGCTGGATACGCTGGGCGGTGACCGATCATATCCGGCGTAACACGTCTGTCATGCGACTCCCAGAGTCGAATGTTCACAGGCAACCTTACTCCATGCGGGAGAAACTAACGCGTGATGCGCGCATGAGTTGCGCGCGTGACGGCGTGGAGCCCACCGAACACGAACTGCATGAACGCATCGGCCACCGCATCGGCATGAGCGGACAGGAAGTCTCGAGCAGCCTGCGCCTGCTGGCCGGCGGCGTGGTCAGCCTGCACAACACCAACGACGGTTCCGACACGGCCCCGGGGCTGGAGGCCACGCTGCGGGACGACACGGCGGCAACCGAGGACGATGTGATCCACCGGCTCGACCATGCCAAGGCGCGCCGGCGGGTGATCGAACTGGCCGGGGAAATCCTGGGAGAGCGGGAGCGTGCCGTCTTCCTCGCCCGCTGCATGGCGGACCGCGACGAACCCGCGACGCTGGAAACCCTGGCCGCGCGCCATGGCGTCACGCGGGAGCGGATTTATCAGTTGGAGACGAGCGCCAAGCGCAAGATCGCGACGGCCCTGCGGAATGAGGGGTATGAGCGTCCGGAGTCGGAGGGTCGGGTCATCCCGCTTCAGCGTGACGCTTCCCATGCCGCCCGCAAGCAGCCGATGCCGCGGCCGGCCGCGCGGTTCGCGCTTTCGACCGTACCGGCCTGACGCCCTACTGCTGGGGCGTCTGGGCCGCCTTGGCATCGAGTTCGGCCAGCGCCTGGCGCACTTCCTCCGGCGTCAGGTCGGCGGCGAGGATCCGTTCCGCCTCGGCGCGTTTCCCGGACATGGCCAGGACCACAGCGTAATCATGGCGCAGCTTGCGGGAGGCACCGGGAGCGGAGGCCAAGGGCTGGATCAACGGCAATGCCCGCGCGCCCTGCCCGCTCATGGCCAGTGACAACGCGAGATTGACCTGCGCCGCGTGCAGTTCGGGGTTCAGCCCCAGCGCCTGGCGATAGGCCGCCTGCGCGTCGGCGTGGCGCCCTTGCAGGTCGCGGGCGATGCCCAGGTTGTTCAGCGCGACGACGTCCCGCGGCTCCTTCTGCAGGACCTCCAGGAACAATCGTTCGGCGTCGGCCGGATCGGTGCCCAGGCGCAGGCGGCCAAGGCCGATCTTCGCGCGGGTGGACCCGGAATCGAGGCTGAGCGCCCGTTCGAAGCTGCCGGTGGCGGCGTCCTGGCGGCCCAGCATGGTCAGCGCGTCACCCTGGATTTCCAACGCGCCGACATTGCTCGGGCTATTGGCCAGGATCCCGCCGGCGACCTGTAGCGCCACCTGCGCCGATCCGCCGCGCAACGCCGCCTCGGCCACGTTCAGCCCGGCCGAGGACGGGGACAACTCGCGTTCGACGGGCCCGCCGCAGGCGGTCAGAGCCAGCAGCAGCAGAAGGGTGGGTGTTCGCATGGCCCATCGCGCTAGCAGGACCGGCACGGGATCGCAACCGGTCATCCCCGATCTGGATCGATCAAGGGTTGAACATCTTCATGACCTGCAACATCGCGGGTCCACCGGCGATCAGGAACACGCAGGGCAGGATGAAGACGATGGTCGGCATCGTCAGCATGACCGGCAGCCGAGCGGCCTTCGTTTCCATTTTGACGAGCATTTCGTGGCGAAGTTCGCTGGACAGGGTCTTGAGCGCGTCGGTCAGCGGCGTGCCGTACTGGATCGTCTGCACCAGCGTGGAACCCAGCCGCTTGAGGCTGTCGAGCTCGGTCCGCAGGCCAAGATTGGTCAGGGCGATGCGGCTGTCGCTGAGGACCTGAAGCTCATTCGCGGTCATCGCGAATTCATAGGCGAGTTCGCGATAGGCGGTCCGCAGTTCGGCGGCGACGCGGATCACCGCGGGGCCGAGGCCGAGGCCCGCCTGCGCGCAGATCACCATCATATCCAGCGCGTCCGGCAGCGCCTCCTCCAACCTGCTCACATATCGCGCTCGGCATTTTCCGACGACCCAGTCGGGCAGCAGCAGGCCGGCCACGGCGGCGATCGCGGGGCACAAGGACCGCAACGAGCCCGACCATTCCATGTGATACGCAAGGGTCCAGGCGATGATCGGCAGCGCGATCAAAAGAACGATCTTGCAGCCGACGAAGACCGCGATGCCCTGGCTGGTCGACATGCCGGATGCGGCGAGCATCTTCTCCAGGTCCGACATGGTTTTCTTTGAAACCAGGCCGGTCCGCATGATCGTCTGCCCGACGGACGTGACCCAGCGCATGAACGCCTCCCGGGTCGCGGTCAGGTCGGTGCCGGAGCTGTCGACGACGCGTTCGCCGTGAATGACACGGACGCGGTTGGCCATACGCTCCTGCCGGTTCATGTCGCGCACCAGCATCAGCGCCGCGACGAACATGGCGAGCAGCAGGACGGCGCCGCCGCTCAGCAGCAACTGGATCATCATCGTGGCAGGCTCCGCTTGATGATCGCGCGGATCAGCAGCAATCCGCAGGTGAGGGACACGGCCGCCCCGCCCAGCATCGACTGCCCGCTGGGGTTGGTGAACAGCAGGCTGATGTAGGGCGGGTTGATGAGGTAGAGCGTGGTGCCGGTGCAGAAGGGCAGGAAGGCCAGGATCACGGCGCTCGCCCGTGCTTCGGAGGTCAACGCCTTGCCGCGCGACTTCAGGGCGGCGCGCTTGCGGATCACGTCGGCGAGGTTTTCGAGCGTGTCACTCAGCGTGCCGCCGGTCTGGTTCTGCAACGCCAGCGCGGTGGCGAAGAACCGGTATTCCGGCAGGCCCGAACGGCGGGCGAGTTCAATGACGCCTTCTTCCAGCGACGATCCGATCGCGACCTGGTCGACCAGGCGGGCGAACTCTCCGGCGGTCGGGCTGGCGCATTCGCGGGAGACGATGCGGATGGCTTCCATGACCGGAATGCCCACGCGGATAGCGCGGACGATCAGTGCCAGCGCGTCGGGGAACTGCTGAAGCAGCTTGGTGCGGCGGCGGTTCTCGATCCACCCGAAATAGTTGCGGCAGAGCAGGATCCAGACCACCGGCACGGCGACCATGGAGCCGGAACCGAGGAACTCGGCCGTCAGGCTGCGGCTGAACAACGCGAGCATCAGCGCGACCGCCAGCACGATCCACCACTTGATCGGATACAGCGCGGTCTTTTCCGGATCGAACCCGAACAGGGACGCGACGGATCGCAGCACGCCCTTCTTCTCGGACGGCGGCGGGGCGGTGAAGGCGGCGGTTTCGGCCTTGGCCAGGCGCGCATGGGACGAAACGACAGCGGTCAGGCGCACGTTCCGTCGATCCCGCTGCTGCTGCGCGCGGGACACGAGAACGCCGCTGAACGCCAGCCCGATCAGGCACAGGCAGGCGCCGCTCAGCAGGAAGACTTGCAGGGGGCCGATGTTCATTCGCCCGACCCTTCATCCAGGGCAGCTTTCCAGGCCCGCTCCAATCCGAAATAGGTCAGGCGGCGCTGGAAGCTGGGGGGCACGCGGCTGACCTTGTAGCGGCCGAACAGCCGGCTGTCGGGGCCTTCGCCCAGGACCTCGTATTGGAAGATGTCGTTCAGAGTGATGACCTCCCCTTCCATGCCGCAGACCTCGGTCACCTGGGTCACGCGGCGGCCGCCGTCGCGATGCCGCTCCACCTGGATGATCAGGTCGATGGCGCCGACGATCTGGGTGCGGATGGCCTTCGCGGGCAGGCCCATGTTGCCCATCTGGACCATGTTTTCGATACGGGTCAGGGCGTCACGGGTCGTGTTGGCGTGAATGGTGGACATGCTGCCGTCATGGCCGGTGTTCATGGCCTGGAGCATGTCGAAGGCCTCGGCGCCGCGAACCTCACCGATGATGATGCGATCGGGCCGCATCCGCAGCGCGTTGCGAACCAGGTCGCGCTGGGTGATTTCGCCGCGTCCTTCCAGGCTGGCGGGGCGGGTTTCCAGGCGCACCACATGGGGCTGCTGGAACTGCAACTCCGCCGCGTCCTCCACCGTCACGACGCGTTCGCCGACGTCGATCAGGCGCGACATGGCGTTCATCATCGTGGTCTTGCCCGACCCGGTGCCGCCCGAGATCACGACGTTCAACCGGCATTGGGACGCGATCTCCAGGATGCGGGCGACCGGCAGGGTCAGCGCCTTCCACTCGATCAGCTTGGCGAAGTCGATCGCTTTCCGGCCGAATTTCCGGATCGAGAGATACGGGCCATCCAGCGCCAGAGGCGGGAACACGATGTTGACGCGCGATCCGTCCGCCAAGCGCGCATCGACCATGGGGCTGGACTCGTCGATCCGCCGACCGACCGCCGAGGCGATGCGCTGGCAGATGTTCATCAGATGGGCGGTGTCACGAAACCGCACGTTCGACAGCACGACCTTGCCGCTGCGCTCGACAAAGGTCTTGTCCGGACCGTTGACCATGATGTCGGCGATCGACTCATCGTCCAGCAGGGGTTCCAGCGGCCCCAGGCCCAGGATGTCGTGGACCAGCTCCTCGGCCAAGGCACGCTGTTCGCGGGCATTCATGTGAACGCGGCGATCGGTGGCCATTTCCGAAATCAGGCGCTCGACATCGCCGGTCAGGCGGTCGGCCGGCATGGTGGCGACGACGTTGGGATCAAGCCGAGCCAGGCAGGCGGTGCGGAGGTCGAGGATGGCGGCGTCGGCGATCGGGTTCGCGATGGGCTGCGGTTCGGCCGGCGGTCGCGGTTCCGGCGGATGCCGGGGCACGGCGATCATGTCGGGCGGCAAGGCCGGCTGCTGGACGCGGCGCCCGAAAGAGGGAACGGGCGTGGTCATCAGCCTCTCCGACGAAACCAGGGCCAGCGCTTCTTCTGCGCGCCCTCGGCGTCACGCAGCGCATCCGACGCGGCGTCCAACAGCCGCTGGGAGGCGACCTGGCGGGCCAGTTCCACGATGGCGGAGCGCAGGCCGCCGCTGGTGTTGATCGCAGGCTCCCCCAAGGTCGCCGCGTTGCCGAGTTGGCGGGGCATGTCCTGGATCGCCACGTCGACCTTCATCTTCAACGCGTCCTCCACCTGCCGGCGGGTCAGGCCGCCGGTGATGCCGATGCGGTTGAGCACGACGATCGCGCGCTGGTCCTGCGTCCGCCCGCGCGGCAGGGACAGCAGCCGCACCGTGTCGCGCACGGATGCCAGGGTCGGGTCCATGACCAGCACGCGCTGATCCACCAGTTCCAGCAGGTTCCGATACAGCGGCACCGGCGCGAAGGGCGTGTCGGCGATGATGAAGTTGTAGCGCTGGCGCAGCGAACTCATCAGAGCGCCGGCCGCGCCATCGGCATGGGTGACCGGAACCGTCACCTTCTCCTCTCCGGCCAGCACGTGCAGGCGATCGGCCACCGGCTGAGCAGCGCGTTCGGCCAGCAGCGAGTCGATCCGCTCGGGCGTTTCCAGCGCCATCCGCAGGCCCTGCCCGGGCTGGATGCCCAGCATGAAGGCCGTGGCGCCGAGATGCAGGTCGGGGTCGAGCAGCACGGTATGCCGGCGCATCTTCACGCCGAAATGCCAACCGAGGTTGACCGCGATCGTCGTCGCCCCCACGCCCCCCCTCACCCCCGTCACCGAGATCGCTCGGCCGCCCAACGCGACATCCGCGGCGGGCATGTGGCCCGTGACGCTGGCGCCGAAGTGGCGGGAGACCTTCTCTCGGGTCAGGGGTTTGGCCAGGTATTCGGTGGCGCCGAGGGTGCGGGTCACCTCCCGGTAGAAGTCCACATTCTCGATGTCGCCGATGACCAGCACGCAGACATCCGGTTCCACCACGTTGGACAGTTCGGCCAGCGCGCTGAGCGGTTGTTCCTCTCCGCTGACATCGACGATCAGGACCTTGGGCGTGGCCTGCTTCTGCATGGCCGCGATGGCCGCGCGGATGCCGCCACGCCGCAGATCGACGGCCTGGGCCTGAACCTCTCCAAGCCCGTCCTGCAAGGCTTCCTCGGACTTGGCGTCGGAGACGAAAGCGACCAGCGACGGACGGTCATGGCGCGCGTCGAGCGCGCTGGCGGTGGGGAGTGCGCCGTCTACGGGCATGGTTCTAGCCTCCTGACCCCGAGCCGCCACCGGAACCGCCCGAACCGCCGCCGCCCTGATTGCCACTGGATGAGGACCCATTGGCGGACGGCAGGGGTTTGGGCCGGTCGATGGCCAGGCGATCCACCGCGAGGATGGACGGCTGGCTGTGCTGCCGGGTGGTGCCGCGGCCGCTGATCATGTCCTTCGGATCGGCAACCATCGCGGCGATGTTGGCGGAATTGGACCCGGTGGGGCGCCAGACATCGGTGCGCCGGTAGGGGTCGCGGTCCATGCAGCCCGCCAGGGCGGCGGTGGCGCACAGAACCCCCAGGATGCGTGTCTTGCTGCTCATTGCACGATGAATCCCGCGTCGCCCGGAATGCGGATCGGCACGGCTGGACGCTTGTCCGCGACCTGGCGCATCAGCAGAAGACGCTCGATATCGGTGGGGGAGGTGTAGTTGTCCGTCGGCAGGTGCAACGACGCCACGTTGTTCACCGGGCGGACGATGTAGGGGGTGATCACGATCACCAGTTCCTTCTCGACCTTGTCGAACCCATTGCGCCGGAACATGGAGCCGACCACGGGCACATCGCTCAAGCCAGGCAGGCCGTTGCCGGTGTCGACGGTGCTGGTCTGCAGCAGGCCGGCGATCGCGAAGCTCTGGCCGCTGCCCAGTTCCACGGTCGTTTCGGCGCGACGGACGGTCAGAGCCGGAACGGTCAGGACAGTGCCGGCGCTGGCGAGGTTGACGCTGTTCTGCTGGCTCAGTTCGCTGACTTCGGGACGCACATGCAGGTTGATCCGGCCGGAGCTGTAGACGGTCGGCACGAAGGTCAGCATGACGCCGAAGTTCTTGTAGGAAATGGTGACCTGGTTGTTCTGCTGGCTGACCGGGATCGGGTATTCACCGCCGACCTGGAAGCTGGCGGACTGCCCGCTCATGACCGTCAGGTTCGGTTCGGCGAGGACCTGCGCCAGATTGTCCTTGGCCAGCGCATCGATCACGCCGTTGAAGTTCGCACCGGGGCAAACGCCGATCAGGGAGGCTGTGCCGCCGCAGTTCAGCAGGTTGTTGTTGGCGTTCAGCATCAGGGCCGGGGTGCCGGCGATGCTGCCGATCGTCGCCAGAGCGGACCAGTTGATCCCAAGGTTCCGCACGACCTGCCGCGACATTTCCGCGATGCGGACATGCAGCGTGACCTGGATCGGTGCCTCGATCGTCAGTTCGTTGCTGACCACACCGTGCTCCGGGACATAGCCCTTGGCGATCGCGACGGCCTGAGCGGCATCGGCCGGGCTGGCCACACCGCCGCTCAACAGCAGACCCTTGGCCTGGGCGCGCACCTGCACGCGGCTTCCCGCAACCAGGCGGCCGATGGCGGCCTGGGCTTCCCGCGCACCGAAGCCGGACGGCTGCACGGTCACCTCGAACTGCCGGATCACCTGCCCGTTCGCGTCCATCGCGGCCACGGTCGTCTGGCCCGATCCGACGCCGAACACGAACAGGCTGGTCGCGCTGGCGGGCCGGACCTCGGCCACTTTCGGATCGGCGACGAACACATTGGCCGCGGGCTGGTCAAGCGTGACGATCCGGCCAGCGCCTGCCTCCATCGTCACGGACGCGGCCGAGCGGTTGGGTGTCGCCGCGATGGCGCCGAAAGCGAGGATGCTGGCGAGAACCAGCCGTTGCAGGAACCTGTGCATCAGAACTTGAACTCCTTTGCCGCGGTGCCGCCCTGGAAGATGCGGATGACGTTCTCGCCGGCCGGCGCGGCCTCGGCGCCCAGGGCCGGAGAGACGTCGCGCGCCCAGATCGGTCGTGTTGTCTGTTCAGCCATTTCGGTCGGGTCGGTGGCCGAACGGAGAGAGAGGGAAAGGCGGCCGAGACGCATGGCGACCGAGAGGCGTTCGGCGTGCTCTGCTGCCACTTCCAGCGTGACGGTCCGGCTTTGCGGATCGGCGCCAACGGGTGCCGCGCCCTGGATCAGCTGCTGGTCGATGGCGATGACGCGCGTGTTGCGCAGGACCGTCTCGGCCGCGACACGACGGCCCATCGGCAACGCGGTGTCGGAGAGGGTCTGCGTCAGAATGACGTCGACACGATCACCAGGCCAGATCAGGCCCGCCGAACCGCTGGTGGAATCGACCCCGATCGTGATGCCGCGCATGCCCGCACCCAGGACGGCGGCGAGGAACCCGTGTTCCCCCGGCTTCACGACGGCTTCCGTGCGGATCATCTCCCCGGCGCCGAAGCCACGACGCACCATCGAGCCGACGATCAGGTTGCGCGCATCGGGGGAGTCCGCGATGGCGCTCAGATCGAGGCCGTCGATCATGACCTCTTTCGCGACCAGGTCCTCGGGCTTGAGCAGGGACCCGGCATGAACGGCCCGGGCCGTGACCAGGATGGTTTTCTTGGTCTGCGCCACGACCTTCGCGGCCTCGGCCTTGGCCGCCACTTCCGACGGGGGCGGGCGGGTCGAAAGCCAGGCGACGGTGCCGAAGCCGGTCAGGCCGAGGGCCATCAGGGCGAAGAAGACGACTCGCAGGATCATGGCGCTTCACCCGTTCAGAAAAGGACAAACAACCCGCCCGCCGCGATGGCGCAGGCGTAGGGCAGCGGGCCGCCGCGGTGCAGCCGCCACCGTTCGATGCGAAGGGCGCGGGCCGGCAGGGACAGCGGGCGCTGGGAAGGTGGCGGCGCCGGCATCGAGCGGCCGATCAAATAGACGACGGCCAGCAGGGCGCCCGCGATGGACATCACAAGGATGAAGTTCACGACATCGCCTGGCGGAACGGCTATGGCGCCGGCGCCCATCAGCTTGACGTCGCCTCCGCCCATCCATCCGCGGCGCCAGCAGAAGGCGGCGAGCGCGAAGATGACGAAGCCGGCGATCAGTCCGGCGATCAAGGTATGGTCGATGGCGCGCGCGGCGATGCCGGTCAGAGCCAGTGCCAGCGCCAGTCCGTTCGGGACGGTGCGCGCGGCGACATCATGCAAAGCGGCCGCGACAAACAGAACGATGCTGACGGTGATCAGGGCCAGCCCAAGGACGGTCACCCATTCCTGCGCCACGACAATCTCCGCTACATCAAAATGGTTTCAAACGCGAAGGACGGCGGGCGCGACGGAGAGTGGTTCCGCCGCGCCGCACCGGTCATCCATGGCCGTTACGGCGCCTGGGATCAGAGGTTCGTGGCGATGTTGTTGAACTTGTTGGACAGGTCGCCGCCCAGGACGTTGAAGCCGACGGCGACGGTGGCGACGATCACGCCCGCGATCAGGCCGTATTCCAGGGCGGTCACCGCACGGCGGTCGGTCTTGAGGGCCAGCCAGGTCTTGACGAATTCGATCATAACAGTTGCTCCCACGCTATGTTTCCGATTGCCAAGGCGGGCTTTCGTTCCGTCCTTGTGCAAGGGAAATTAAGCATGCACCAGGTTGCCGGAAGGTTTCAGAATGGAAGATTATTCAACGTGACTGTTCCAGATATTGGGAATGTTCGTGAACGCGGGAACCACCGTGATTCCAACGGTTCACGGTATCATCACGATCTGTTTGGGAGGTCGGCACCAGAGATGGTGCAGTTCGTCATGGAACGATAACGCTTTAGGCAATCAACCGGACAACCGTACGGTTTCAAAATCGTTACCAGACAACCGCTCAGCGCCCCGCCGGACGCGTTTCAATTTTAATGATCGACGGCGCCGTACCGGGCGCGCTGGGCGTCCAAATCTTCATACCATAACTGGCTACTTGCTGACCCCCCGCCCCCGAACTCGCCGCCTCCACCCATTTCCCCATGACCGCTCGGCCGTACGGAATGCCGCGCGCGGGATCAGCGGAGTGATAAGATTCAGTCGCAGCCGTCCAACTTCCAAAACGAGACTTGAGATCGGCCAGAAAGCGCGCCGCATAATGCGCGTTGGCGGAAGGATCGAACGCCTGGTCCAAAGTCGCGAATGCGTTCGGATGATGAAGAAGGTTCACTTGAAAGCATCCGACATCGACGTTGCGATGCCCGCGGGACAAAGCCTCCGTCGCGATGCGGATGGCGGCTTCCTTGGTTTCCGCAAGCTGCCCGGCGCCCGCCAGGTTGACCGCCCAGGGCCACGGGACAATGCGGCCGGTGGCGCGATCCAACCGGCCGCTTTCAACCCGGCCGATGGCCAGCAACAGGCCGTTTGGCAGGCCGAACGCCCGCTCCGCCTCCATCCCCGCATGCTCACAGGGAGTCAGCGTCGCCGCCGCGGTGCCAGCCCCCATCAACAGGAGAACAGGCACCGCCATCGCGGCGAAGACGGAGCGGATCGGGGACATGGGATAAGGCCGCCGTCCCGGTATCAGGCCGCGGCCATCGACAGCTCATGCCGATCGGCGTGCCTTTCCGCCAAAGGGGACGGCTCCCGCAGGATATACCCGCACCCCCACACCGTATCGACCAGCGTCGGCACCCCGGCCGCGGCGAGCTTCTTCCGCAGGCGGCAGATGATGACGTCGATGGTCTTCATCTCCGGCTCCTCGGCACCGCAATACAGGTGATTGAGGAACGCCGTCTTGTTCAGGATCGTGCCCTGCTTGAGGAACAGAAGCTCCAGCACCGCGAACTCCCGGCGGGAGACGACCAGCCGCTGGCCACGCACCTGAACCTCTCGCCGATCCAGGCTGAGCTCGACCGGGCCGCACCGCAGGATCGAACGGGCGTGGCCCATGCTGCGACGGACCACCGCGCGGATGCGCGCCATGATCTCCTCGATATCGCAGGGGGTGATCACGAAGTCGTCCGCACCCTGGTCCAACGCGCGCGCCTTCGCCTGCGGCGTGGCCGTGTCCGCGAGGACCACGGCCGGCACGTCGAACCGGCCCGCGCGCGCCAGGCGAACCATTTCGTGCCCGGGCATATCCTGAAGGTGCGCGTCGACCAGGATCACGTCGAAATCATAGCTGCGAAGATACTCCAGACCGTCACGACCGGAGAACGCATGCTCCACGGTCAGACCTCGCGTCCGGAACTCCTGCATATCATCCGCGCCACGGCATAACGGCGCCCGACCAACCCGCAAGACCAGCATGTCCATGCCCCTCGGTTCGATTTTTGTTGAGGTGAAACCTGGGGAAAACCATCGTTGCGGTAAATTCCGCCAGATGGCCGGGTCGGCTTGCATGTGACCTAGGCCATAGGGATTAGGAAGGCGGATCATCCGAAATGACCCTCAGGCGAGAACCGATCGGACCGTTGGCATGGGCGACCTATGCCGCCCTGCCGCTGCTGCTGGTGTCCGTGCTGAGCATCCGCCAGATGGGCTCGATCCTGTCGGGCGCGCTGATCAATCCCGATACCTATATGCGGCTCGTGCGGTTGCGCGAATCGTTGCGGATCGGAGAGCCGGCGCACGAAATCATGCGGGATGGCTCCGGGCTGGGCACCGTCGTCCACTGGTCGCATCTGATCGACAGCCTGCTCTGCCTGATCGCGCTGCCCTTGACAGTGTTCGTGGACGAACCGACCGCGCTGCACATCGCCGCGATCGTCTTCGGCCCGCTCAATATCGCCGCCCTGGGCCTTGCCATGGCCTGGGCCGCGGCCCCCTTCTGTGAGCGTCGCTGGCTGTGGCTGGCGCCGCTGGCGGCCTGCCTGGGGCCGGCAATCCTGCAATACGGGCTGGCCGGCGTCACGCACCACCACGTGGCCTGCGTGATCGTGGCCGTGATGGCGGCAGGATGGACGGCACGGGCAATCGTTGGCATCGCGCCACGCCACGTCGGCTGGCCCCTGGGCGCCTGGGCCGGTGTTGGCATCTGGCTGACGCCGGAGACGCTGCCACTGTCCGTCATGGCCTTCGGGGCGCTCTGGCTGACCTGGGTGATGCGATCCCGCAGCCCCTGCTTGTCACGGACGATCTGCCACACCGGCCAGGCATTGCTGATCACCACCTGGCTGGCCTGGATGGTCGATCCGCCCTTCGCCGGCCACGCGGCCGAGGACATCGATCGCGTCTCGATCGTGTTCGTGACCCTGGGCGCCGCCATCGCCGCCACCGGATCGGTGATCCGCGCGTTGGATGAATTCGTCCGCCGGCCGATCGACCGGCTGCTGACCAGTGCCACCGCCGGGGCGTTCTTCGCCATGATCTGGCTGACGCTGTTCCCGGGCGCCCTGTGGAGTCCGCAGGCGATGATGGCCGATGAGACAGCGCGCATCCTGTTCCGCGATATCGCCGAAATGGCCTCCATCGAAAGCTTGTCCGTGTGGATGAACTACCTGTTCACCGGTTGCGTCGCGGTGCTGGCGCTGGCGGCCTTTGCCATCCGCGCCCGGTCACCGATCCTGCTCTATGCCGTACTGTGCGGTATCGTGCTGATTGTCCTCGGCCGGATGCATGTCCGCTTCGCATCCTACCCCGAGGCGCTGGGCGCCATCATGCTGCCGGTGGTCGTTTCATTCTGGGCCGATCGCGTTGGCACCTGGCCCGAGTGGCGGCAGCCCCTGCCGCGCATGGGCACGATCATCCTGTTCCTGCTTGTGCCTTTCGTGTCCGATGTCGGAGGCCCCTTGAAGCAGGCACAGGCTGCCAACGGAGACGCCGAACGCGATTGCCCGGTCACGGGGCTGGATACGATGCTGGCCCCGCATGCCGGTCAGGTGGTGCTGACGGATGTAAACAAATCACCCGAGCTGCAATACCGGTCCGAAATCGTGACGGTCGGTTCGTTGTATCACCGCAACGCCGCGGGGTTCATGCGTCTGCGCGCCGCCTGGCGCAGCCAGGACGCCGAGGCGGTGCCGCCGGCCTTCGCGGTGGCGGGGATATCAATGGTGCTGTTCTGTCCGACGACCGGGCGGTCACCTCTGGTCAGGGATCTGCCGGAAACCACCCTGCTCGACCGCCTGACCCGCAACGAGGCGCCGCGGTGGCTGGAACCGGTCGCACGGGACCCGATATCGGGCCACGTGCTGTATCGCGTGCGCTCGTAATACCAGGCGGCGTAACCATTGACTCTCCGGACAGCGCTAACCCGCATTTCTCACACGAAT
>DIUL01000158.1 GCA_002422345.1 Acetobacteraceae bacterium UBA6159 | reverse complement strand
AGTTCGTCGTCGTTGTACGGCCCCTTGGCCCAGATTCCGTCGTGGCCCAGCTTCATCAGCTCGTCGCGTAGCCTGGCACCCTTGTCCTTGGCTTCTCGGTAGAAATCTCCGATCGAATCGTAGACCTTGGGGTTGCGCAGCGCCAGGTAGGCGGGCACGATGTTGGAAGTGGTGCTTCGGGTTTCCTCCCACTGGGCTCGTGCCTCGGGATTAAATGGGCGATCCGCGTACATCCCGGCAATGTCTGGCCGAAATGTGAAGAAGTGTCCAACCTCGCTGATTCGGTTGGTATCGGCCGTGCGACGGTGTTCTGGCTTTCCTCCGAATGCCTCAATGGCTCGCGTGGTCCCGTGGTACACCACCAGCGGCTCGTCAGTTTCGGGATGCCTGACCTTGGATTCTCCAAACCACTGCTGGAACCCGGGGCTCTGGGGGGCGGCGTACTGCTCCGGCCGCTTGTGGAACATCGTCAGGTCGACCATCTCGGACGAATTGCCGTGCCGCGGGTCCACGGTCACGATCCCGTCGTAGCCGTCGCGGACCAGCGCCTGAGTGAGCCGCTTTCCCTTGAGGCCCCCGTAGTGCCGTGACAGGCGAGCTTTCCAGCCATTTTGCCCGTAGAGGTCTTCTGGGTCGTTGGCCAGGACGAGCGGCTTCTGGAACGAGATTTCGCCGGAAACCAGATTCTTCGGTAGGCCGGCTGGATCAGGGTGGGTGTGGTGCTGGATGTAGCGGCCGTGGGGCTCTAGGTCCTGGCCGAATCTCGCGCCCATGCGGGGCGATTTCTCGGTGTTGTGGAGGTACTGGAACGTCACCGGGCGGCCGGTCTCGAACTCGATGTCGCCGTCCTTCGCCTTGGTGAGACCAAGCTCGTCGGTTGGCTGCTGGGCGTACTTGGCAGGCTCCCCGCCACACTCGAAGAACTCCGGCTTCCCGGCCGCATCGGTCGCGAGCGGCTTGCCCTTCTGGCCATAGACCCGCACGTGATGGATCGGCTTGCCGGCCGCGGTGTGGATTGTCTGGACGTCCAGTTCGTAGCCCCGCTTGGCCGCCCGGCCCCGGAGGCGTTCCAGCACCGCGTCGTCGCCCGTGTGGCCCTGGGCGAGCATCCAGCGTCGATCCGGCCGGGGCTCGCGGATCTTCAATCCCGGCATCGCGGTCGGGGTGAGCCGTGGGGCCTGGGCCGGGCTGCTGTCGGCCGGCAGGGTGTCGTGGAGCGCGCCATAGAACGCCGCGTAAAAATCAGCGAATCGAGCCATCGGGTCCTCAGTATTTGATGCGGGGGTAGCGGTACAGGACATTGACCCGGAAGTAGTCGCCCGCGGGTTCGATCCCGCCCGCGTGGTAGCCCGGTTCGCGCGATCTACTCCGCAGCTCGCCCTCGGCTGAGGCGCGGGACATCAACAGACGTCGGAAGGGACGCCAGGTGAAGGCTTTGTCTCGGGGGATCTCGGGGAACATCTCCCCCGGGGCGTCGCCGGTCTTGAGTTCGTCGTGCCCCACGGGGTCCTGGCGGTTTTCCTTGAATCGCCGCGCGTCCGGCATGTGGAACGACGGGGCGGGGCGGGGGCGCTCGGCGGGCGCGGCGCGGGTCGGGCGGGGCCGCTCGGGATCTTGGTCGCGGTCAAACAGATCGAGTTGGCCCGCGTAGCGTTCGGGCGCGGTCAGCGGCCAGAGGGCCGCGTAGAGGTCCACGTAGAGGGATTGCGACATGGGGTCGTCCAGGTCGTCCCGGCTTGTCCGCGGACCTGTGGGTTCAAAACGCTTGCCGGGACGGCACATCGCGTCCCTGGCGTAGTTGGTGCTTGGCGACCCGGCGCTCGATGCGGTGCGTCATGGTCTTGGTCTTGCGATCCGGGCTGGCTCCGTGCTGGTTCGGCGGCCGAGGACTCCAGAACTCGAATCCCGGGCCTCGCGATCCTTTGTGGGTGCGGCTCATGGTTTTGGCTCTCGGTCGATGATCCGGTATTCGCGAAACCCAAGCGCGGCGGCCACCAGATGGGCATTGGTGGTGCTCGTGAAGCCGCCGTACCGTTCATTGCCGTGCCACATCTCGATTTTCCTTACCGGCCGCTCGGGGCCGGGCAGGTGGTTGATCAGTAGCATCAGATTTGGGTCCGGGGCGTCGGCCTGTGTCTGAATCATGCGGGCCTCCAGAGCGTCGGGCAATACTGCACCCGATAGGGCGCGGGGTGCTGGTCGTCCGGGTCGGCCTCCCAGCCGTCTCGCTGGTAGGTGCCGTCTTGCTGATTGCCCCTCGGTCCCATCCAGACCACTCGCTGTCCAGGCTCGGGCAGGCTGGCACAGACCGGCCTCCAGGTTACGACGCGTCGTCCCACCACGGGAACCTCCCTTGTCTTCGTCAAGTTGTACCCGATCGTTTTCGGCATAGCGTCCTCCTGGGCTATTGTAGTCGCCGGGCTGCCGCCAATCGGGCGCGTTCCAGGTCTTCACGGGCCTGGAGCCACTGACGGCGCAGGTCGGCCTTCTGCTCAGGTGGGGCAGCGCAAAGAGTAGCGTAAAGTTCGGCGCGCCGCGAGTCTAAAAATTCCAGCCCCGCCATTACATCGGGTGGCGGCTGTCGGTCGCGGGACCGGACTGGCCGGGCGCGTAGCTCGGCCTTGGCGCGCTCGACCGGGTTGTCGTGGTAGAACCAGACCACGACGCCATGCCAGTGGGGCGGGGGACGCCAGGCGGGCGCGTAGGGTCCGCACTGGCCCAGGGCGGCGATCAGGATCGCGGTTGTGAACATGGTGGCCTCCGTGGCCCTGGTTCCTTGAGTTTTGCGCCGCAGAACGGGCAATGGGATGCCACAATGCGAGCGGCTGGTTTCCGGGACTCATCCGAGCGCCGGGTCTTCAACTCGAGAAACAGGTGGCCGGTAAACGATATCGACTTGACCAACACGGTGCTGTTTTCAGACAACCGCCTGTTGACACGCTTCCAACACGAACAACTGCCGTTTTTGAATTGCCTGCTCATATCCGCTCGATTCTTTTGCCCGGCGTGACTATATGCGATTTGTATTCCGGATCTGTTTTTCGCCAGACCGAAATGTAGTAGCCGGTTTTATGGAAAGGCGACTCCTCGTTTGTGCAGTGGCAGCACCTGTGCTCAGCCCATCGACCATCGCGCTCTGGGCTCCAGCCGTGATAGTGCATTGACGTGCAAAAAGGACACCACACGGCAATTGTGGCGTCTCGGACAAGCAGGCCCGTTTCGGTGCGTCTCCAGGGCAACAAGTCCATTAACGTGCCGCGCAAAAGCGGCCTGCATCTGTAGTTTCTGGTCATCATTTTCGTTCCTCCCGTTTGCGATCGTGCTCGCGCTCGAGCGCGGCCGCGCAGGAGTCGCAGACCCACTTGTCGTCGCACGGGTAGCACAGTTGACTGCCGTCCAGGTTGCTGGTCGGCTTGTGGCACTTCCAGCACCGCGGGCCGTCGTGCTCGGGCTGGCCGCGGTGTTCCTCCAAAATCTCGTCCCGCTCCTGGCGGGCGTTGCACAGCTCGTCGTCGTCCTGGTCGCGTTCAGCGGCGGCCCACTGGCGCAGGCAATCGAGAAGCCGCTGGGTTTGGGTGCTGGTCGACATACTTCGGTCCCTCCTACTTTACTGTAGCCGGGACCGGTGGGCGGTAAACAGTCAGAGCCGCAGAATCCCACGGTCCTGGGCCGCGCAGTAGAGCGCGCGGGCAAAGCCGGCCGCCTGGGCATAGCGAGCCAGTTCTGCCCTCACTCGGCGGTTGCCGGCCAGGATCGTGTGCCGCTCGACCCCGGGGTGCCGCATGGCCCGGTAGGCGTCGAAGATGGCGTCGAAGGCGGGCGTCATGGCCTCCACCTCCTGGTCGGTAGGCCAGAGATCGTGGGTCGCGACTCCCGACAGGTAGGTATTTGCCCGGCCCTGGCCTTCGAGTTTTCGCTGCACGTATCGCTCAAAGGTTCTGGCGAACACCTCGCGGGTACTGATCCAATACTGGGCCTTGGATCGCGGAATACTTCCGTCCGCGACCGCTTCACGGATGACACCTCGAAGCCTCGTCTTGAACGACTGCACCGCCTCGGCCCATCGGGCATAGGCTTGTCGGATCGCGGTATCGGGGCGCTCCCGCTTCTCGGCTCCACTGGACGGCACGGCCCCGCCGTGCGTAAGGTAACGACGCCCGTTCTGGTCTATGATCTCGTGCGTAAACCCATGATCCTCGGACATGAACTTGTCCCGCCCGTAGCCTTCCAGCATATTGTCGAAGAAGTGGCCCCATTCGTGCGCCAAAGACCCGACCCCGCTCTTGCGCGTGAGGTTGATAACCCGCACCTCGCTGCCGTCCGGCATCTTGAGTTGCGGCTCATAGTGGGCCAATGCGGTCCCGTGGCCCCTGGCCCCGATCGCGAGCCCCAGCTGGCCGCCCTGCGAAATGTCGCTGACGGGCAGGCCCAGGATGTCGGCCAGGTCCACGAATGCCTCCACGGCCTTCTGGGCGTGGTGCTCCCGCTCCTTATCGGTCACCGAATTACCCCACTGGACGCCGAAGAACCCGATCGAGTCCTCGAGATACTTGACCCGCTCGGCTGCCGTGTTGCCCGGAACCCGGGGACCGCCCCGGCGCTCGGCGTGCGACACGTAGAGGTCGGCAGGATCGAACTCCTGGTTGCGCTTCTTGGCTTCGAGTCCGAACGAATCCCGGAAGGATCGCCCTTCCAGCACGTCCCCCACGTGGTCGGCCAGCCGCTCGTGAAGTTCCTCTGAGGTTGTATCGGTGGGGCTCAGGCCGTAGCGGTCCCGGTAGTGGCGGGCAAACTCGTTGGCTTTCCCCATCACGCTGGTCTGGCCGTGGCGGGTCAGGCTCTGGAGCGTTGCGACCAGCGAGTTCGCCACCACGTTGTAGCGGTCCTGGTTTTGTCCCTGGCCGCGCAGTTCCCGAATCACCGCCCCGACCTCGGACTGCATGGCCTTGATGGCCGGGAGTGGATTCTCGGCCGTGGCGGCCAGCGATTCCGCTTTTGCTTTCAGCTGCCGGTAGGCGTCCAGGTATTGGCGCCGAGCCTTGGCCTGCTCCTCGGGGGTCTTGGCGCTGCTGTAGCGGTTATTGGGCTGGGGTGGGAAGGCCTGCATGGCATAGTGCATCACCAAGGTGGTGAGCGGGTTGCGGGTTACGTGGGCGCTGAGTTCCAGGGGCTCGTTTTTCAGCAAGTTGGCCCTGGTCACCAGCTGTTCGGCGGTCCCCCGCTGCTCGGCGTCTTCCAGTCCTCGCCAGGCGTTGCGGCGATGGCGGGACGAATTTACGATGTCCCGCCCGGCGTTCGGGATCGCGGAGCGGCGCGCGTAGGCGTATTCCTCGGGGTCGCTCAGCTGGGCCTTGGTCGTGGCGGTGGCGGCTTCGCGCGGGTCGGCATCTGGCGGCGCGGTGGGGGGCGGGGCATCCGGTTCGCCGCTCAGCGATTCGCCTCCTTTTTCCACCTCTCCAGCGCCTCTCGGTCCTTCTGGTCTTCCAGGAGCCACTGGTCGATCACCTTGGGTCTCGGGGGCGGGATCGGTGCCGGGGGACTCGGGCGCGGAACTTCCTGCGTCATGGGCTTTCTCCTGTGCTGCGGTCAAAATGCCTTCTGGGCCGGTGAAGGGCTCCAGCCCTGCCTTGTCGGCCCAGTGGTCGAGTTGCGCGAGATCGGCCCGACGCCAGCGGCCGTCGGGGTCCGTGTATTCGATCGACTGCCCGTCGCGGGACAGCTGGAGGTGGTCCGACGAGCTGATCCACAGCGACCGCCCGGCGTGGCGGGACAGGAACTGCCGCCCCTGGTCGAGCCGCTCGGTCATGGCGTCCAGCAGGTTGCGGACGTGGTCGAGCAGCCGCTGGTCCGGGTCTCCGGGGGCCTTGGGCTTCGCGGCCCCGCCTTCCTTCTTGATCCATTCCCCGCCTTCGCCCCGGGGGTGCTGGCGCTCATCTTCTTCGGTCCAGGCCCGGCTGCCCGTGGGCTCGGCGGACTCGAAGTGGAAGGTCCGCTGGCCGGCCTGGGACTTGTGGCGGGCGTAGCGCTCGGGGTCGCCATCCTGGCGGTACTGCACCGGTTCGGCCTTGCCCTTTGCAAGCCGGAAGGTTCGCTCGCCCCAGTGGGCCTGGTCGGCCGCGAACGCGGGCAGGTGGTCCTGGTGGACGATCGCGAAGAAGGCCGAATCCTCCGGGTCGTCCCCGATCGTCACCCCGTGGTACTCGGGGGCGTGTTCCTGGATGCGCCCCACGAGGTGGCGGTAGAGTTTGCGTCTCGAGGGCTCCTGGGCGCTAAGACTGATCGCCGAGGGGCCGATCCGGTGTAGGGCGTCGAGGAGCAGACTCGCGACATGGCTGAACACCCGGTGCTGGCCCCCGGTCCCCAGGACGCCGTGCGGGTTTTCGTTGTGGTCCAGGTGGCTGAACTGGAAGTTGTACTGGGGCCAGTTGAGATCCGGGCTGTCCGATTCCATGTAGAGCTTGGCCCGGTAGGGCTGCGGGCCTTGGTCGGTCTCGACCGTGAACTGGTGCTCGTGGGCCTTCGGGCGAGTGCCAACACGCGAGTGGCTTTCCGACCAGGGGGAGTCCGGGAACTGCTTGATCTCCAGCGCGTAGTTGTCCCGGGTGGCGGCGTAGCGCTCAAGGTCCACGCCTCGCTCCTGCAGCATCTGGCGGGCGAGGCGGTCGAGGGTCTGGAGGTCGGGTTCGTTGCTGTGCTCCTGCCACTCCACGTCGTCGAGTTGGTCGACGGCGTCGGAATGCACCGGCGCCCAGGTAGTAGACCCTTCGGGATAGTCGTCAGGGAACCGCACCCAGTGATAGCCTCGTTCGGCCAGCGCGTCGCGCAGTTCGTCTGATGTCGCGATTGCCCGCTGGGGGTGGTGCTGGTGCTCGGACGGGTTGATCTGCACGCCGCTGGCTTGCGACAGGTCCGCAAACAAGTCCTGGCTGTCCGCAAGGTCGAGCACATTTGTTGGTCGCACCGGCACGCGCCATAGCGTGTGGCCTCCGAACCCTGGGTTATTCAAATAGGCGGCGGCGTGTTCGGGCGACTCCGAGAACGATGTCCCGCTCGTCACGTAGTTGTCGTCGGCGGCACGAAACAGATTGGTCGGCCACTTTGGTTCGGCATAGCGGTCGGGCTCCCCGTCCTGCGTGAACCGCCCCACCGGCTCGCCGGTGTTCCTCGCCACCTGGATCGCTCGGTCATCCCACAGCTCTGCCATCGCCGGGTCCTTCTGGTTGGTAATCGGAAGCACCCTTCCAATATACTTCCGGCACCAGTCCTGGATCAAGCGCCGCTGCTGTTCGGCGTCGGGGCCGTAAAGCCGGGCGGTGAGGATTCGGACGTCCCGGCCTTGGGCAAGCCATCTCTTGACCCGCTCGACCATGCGCCAGATCGGGGGGCCGATCTCCCATTTGGAGAACTGGCCGTCGAAGTAGGCGAGCGTTCCGTCAAGGTCGCAACCAGTCCATTCGCGGGCGGCGTAGCGGTCGGGCTCGCCCGGCTCGGTGTAGCGGCTCACCTGCTCGGCGATCCGCCCCTTGGCCGGCATGGCGTCGAGCCACGTTTTGAACTGGTCCACCGTCATCGAGGTCGCCGGCCCGACGCGCCAGCCGGGCGTGTATGCTCGGCGGTAGAGGTCGATCGCCTGCTGTTTGCTGACGGTCCCGATGATCACCTTCCACTCGTCGAACCTCCCGCCAGGCGTCTCCTGGTCGATTACCACGACCAAGTCGCTTTCTGGATGCGGGCCCACAAAGACGTCTGGCTTGTCTCCGTCGCGCGCGTCGTCAACGGCCTCTTGGCCGACTCGGGAAAAATATCCGTAGTGGGCCGGCATGCTGGGCCATTCAGGACGGCGGCGTTCGCCTTTCGGCGTCTCGATCTTGATCGTGAGCCCTTTCCACGAAATGGTCGGCTTCCGGTAGTTCTCGGCCTCGATCTGGGCCTCGCTCGGGGCCTTCCAGCCCGCCACCGCGTCGTCGATCTCCTGGGCGGTCATGGTGTAGCGGGCGGGCTTGCTTCGCGGTTTCGGGCCAAACCAGCCGCGATTGGGCGTGGTTGGCGCTTCCAGCGGTTCCCCGCCCCAGGGCGAAGGCCCGGAAATGGGCGCAGCAGATGGTAGCCGCTCGGGTTCATACTGGATGTCGAGTGGCTTCAGGTTAGTGATTTCCTTTTTTGGTTTTGTCAGTTCATTGATTTTCGCCCGATGCGGATCTGGTTGCCCGACCGCGGGAATGTGCCACGCCTTCTGGCCTGTCGTGGTCGCGAGGTGCGACTCGAAGTGGGGCAGGTGTTCGCGATGCACGATCGCGAAATCATGGATGTCGGTCGGGTCGTGGCCAACCGAAACCGGCACATAATCGGGATGGCGATGGGCCAAGTGTCGCATTGCCATGCGATATGCGCGCTGCCTGGTCGGCTCGGCCGCCGAAAAGGTAATCGCGTTCGGGGCTTTGGTTTTCACCGTGTGGTTTAGCAGGCTCGCCACATGGGCGATGGTCTCGGGTGCGCCGCCGGCTCCCGTGACCCCGTAGGGTCTTGAGGACGTCGGATCAATAAACGCCATGTCGTACACCGGACGCTGTTGCGGATCGCTGTGCTGGGGCACCATCCTGGCCTCATAGGGCGTGGTGCCCTTCGGTCCCTCGGTAGCAAAGCGATGCGTCAGCATGCCGCTTGAATCCTCGCTCCAGGGCTCGTGGTCAAAATCCTTGAGCTCAAGGGCATAGAGCTCCAGGTCAGCGTCTCGCTCGGCCCTGGCCGCGTACCGCTCGAGCACGGCCTCGCGCCACTCGGGTTCGCTCTTGGGCGGTAGGCCGGCTTGCTCCATCAGGGAACGGTAGAGGGTGTAGCGGGCGAGTGGTCTGGTGATCTCGGGATACTCGTCCAGGATGTGACCTGGAACAGCATGGCCCTTTGCCACGGCGTCCTTGATGACCTGATAGTGACTGAGCACCGGAATGTCTTTTGCCATCTGCCGGACGCGATGGACCCAATCGTCAAATTGCTTTTGCGATTTTGGCGAGTCAAGTACCCCGCGAATGTATTGCAGTTCCCCCTGGTCGTCGGCCGCCACTCTCGCGGCAACCTCTTCCCCGGTTGCTCCAAGCCCAAAGCCGAAGGAAATTAAACCTGTAATTTCGTCGCGATGCTCTGCCAGCTTTTTTCTTGCCTCCTCGGGGGTCATGTCCCCTTGTCGCACGTAGTCCTTGATTTCCCTGGCCACCTTCGAGTTGGAAGCATGAAAATCCACAAGGCCGTCAAATTCACGCTCAAGGGACTCTAGTGCTTTTCTGGTCTTCGGATCGGCGGTTTCTCGATGTCGATGGTAGGCTTCGTGCCTGAGAAGTGCGGCGGTTTTTTCGTGATCTTCTGCCTGCTGGTCGTCATAGTCGACCTCGATTGTGTTGATTCGAGGATTAAACGCCGCCCCGCCGCCGCCCTTTTGGCCCTTGGCGATGCCGTGCATTTCATCGAATTCGCTCCTGGTCATCTCCCAGGGCTGCTTCGCTGCTTGCGTGTCAACCATCGTGTGCTCCCTATTCACACAGCCCGTACTGCGACGTACAGGCGTAGGCGTCCTCGGTCCAGTCGTCCTCGAATAGCATCGCTTGGCCGCTTTTGGCCGGTTCATCGCCGAGCGCCCAGAGCTTCACGTCGGTCGCACTCGGGAAACTTTTGCAAGTTCGGTCGCAGGTCTCGGAATGGAACCGCTCGGGGGTCTTGTAGTTCGAGAAGAACGACATCGCGGGCTTGCCGGTGGCCCTCGCGGCCTTCTGCTCCATCGCCTCCAGGCGGTCGAATGCTTCTGGGAAGCGGCGCGCCATCGTGGCCAACTCGGACTTGCGGCACATAATACAGGGCCAGCACCCGACCCGCGACATGCCCGCGCGATAGAGCGGGTTCGGCGGCACGCCGTGGCGGCGGTGGCACTCGAATACTTGCTCGTGGGTCCACTTGTGGATCGGGAGCCACATCATGCAGCCGGTTGGCTCGTCGCGGGTCCAGGTCTCGCGCCCGGCCCGGGCCAGTGACTCCTGGGCGCGAACGCCCGTAACCAAGATCGTCTCCAGGTCGCGGTTCTGCTTCATCCATCTAGCCATCGGGAGCACCTTGAGATGGATCGTGCAGAAGCGAGCCATCGTACTCGGGAATCGCCGCTTCAATACCGCGAGTCGCTCCATGTCGAGCGGCTGGGACCAAACGTCAAATTCGGGATCAAGCCACCGCTCCCCGTAGGCCACCGCCATGCGTTCGCGGATCTTGGGCTCCACCAACTCGCCGCGGAAGTCCTCCAGCGTCGGCTGGATGCTCTCAAGCGGGAGCCCGTGGTGCTGCCGCAGATCCTCCAGGTATTGGTAGGTGATTTCGGACTCATGGTTCGTGTTGGCGAACAAACAGGTGACGTTCGGGAGCGACATGTCGCGCGTCAGGTACAGCCATGTCGCGACACTGTCCTTGCCGCCGCTGAACGTGACGACGTAGCGGAGTTCGGGGTTTGGTTCGTGGCCTTCGATCATTTGCGTTCCTTGGTCGCGTGACGGGGTGTTTTCAACACTGTAGCCCCGCCACGCGGTCCCGTAAACATTTCACTATTCAAGTTTCGGATGGTTGGCTCGGAATCATGTCCGTCTGCGGATCACGAAACTTCACAATCTGGTCGTGGCCGAAAATTCGATACGGCCATTTCGTTTTCTCGGTATTGGAAACCACCAGTCCGTCGTGTCCTTGCCGCCTCAAATAGGATGACAGTTGATCGGCAGCCTGGCGAATTAACTCTGGGTTTTGGCTGCCCAGATTGAGCTTGGGGTTGACCGACGCGGCTGCGGTGAGGTCGTGCCAGTCCTGGTCGTTCGTGATATGTCGCGGGTTCTGGAGCGAAACATCTTGCTGCTCGATTTTTGGGCCATAGCGACGTGCGGCCTCGGGGGTGAAGGCGAAATAGTCCGCATCACTGAACACGGCTCCGGGGCCGTGCTTGTAGATTCCGCCCTGGTCGTTTCGTCCAGTGCCGCGGTAGCCGGTCGCAGACCATGCCGGTTGCTGCGCGGTGGGCGGCGGTTCCTCGCCACCGAACAGCATCTGCTGGCCAGCCAAGTCCTTGCGTTTGGCGTACCGCTCAACTCCGAAGAAGCGGTTCCACAAGGCGGCGTAGAGGTCAACGAAAGCGCTCATGGCTTCCCTCGCGTCGAGTAGTGTTCCAGGTCCTGACCCGCGCACCAGACCTGCGGGCGTTCATGGGGCAGGGGTTCGGGTAGCCGCGCGGGTGTCGTGCCGGGCAACGGGTCGGTCACGAGCGGGGTAGGGTCGTGGCTCCCGCAATCGCAGTACCGCAGCCCCGGGGAGTTCACCCGGTTGCACCGCGGGCAGATCCAGCCAGTTCGTTCGGTCATGTCGTGTTCTCCTGAGTGGATTTTAGCCGCAGGATGCCTCGATCGCGTACTGCTCCAGTTCCTCGGCCCCGATCTCGCCCGCGCGGTAGCGGGCCAGGATGGCGTCGGGGGCTTGCCTCTCGGTGTAGCGGGCCTCGGGGGGCGGGGGCGGGTCTTGGCCGTCGTAGAACGAGTTGATGTCCCGCTGGATGCGCTCGAACCGGGTTCCCTTGGGATACTGGGCGGACCAGCGCCGCGGGGCGTCCTGGTAGTAGCCGCTTCGCTCGTCGAAGTCACCCAGGCCGTCCTGCAGGTCGACCACCATCTCGCCTCCGGATCGTCCCGCGATATTGCGGATGTGGCCCCACTGCTTGTCCGTGGGTCTCACGAGCATGTCGAGCCCGTTGCTCTCTGGCATGTGGCGGATGTGGCCGGCGCTCATAAGCTCCTGCATCCCCGGCGTGCCACCGGCCTCGCGGTGGTCGAGGTTGCGCATCGGCGGCCCGCTGTAGCCGTCTCGGCGTCCCGAGAGGTCGATCATGTGGCCCTCGGGTGCTAGATAGCCGGCCTCGAGGTAGTCCGCGGTGGTTCCAAGTTGCTTCAGGCGCTCCCAGTTGACGCGGGTTAGCTTGGCTTGCTGGGCCTTCCGCTGTTCGAGTTTATCCTTTCTGGCCTTCACGCCCCCGGTGGCCTTCTGGTATGCCTCGATCCAGTCGGGGTGGCGCAGCAGACCCGTCTCCCGGTTGATCATGCTCGCGATGACGCGACGGGCGTCCTCGGCGCCCCGGCTGTCATAGCCCTTGGCCTTCATGGTCCGGCTGATCCGGTTCAGCACCTCGGCGCTCAGGCTCGCGGGGTTGATCTCGATTCCCTCTGGCCATTCCTCGGCCGCGTAGCGATCTTGAGCAGCGTCGGGTCCGGTGTGGCGTTCGGGGGCGGTGAGCTCTGGGTACTCGGGATGGCTCGCGATCTTGCCGTCTTTGATCGCCTGCCGGACCAAGTTTCGGTGCCGGGACGTGAAGTCCACCATCGGGACGCGAGGCAATTCGTCGCCTTTGGTGATGGCCCGATGGATTTGCCACGGGTCATCGTCGGCTGTGTACTCGGGGAACATGGCGGCCAGCAATGGGCGGGCTCGCTCCAGGCTGGGGCGATCGTAGGCCACGATTGCGTCCGCCAGCTCGTCACGAGTCATTTCCCACGGGTGCTTGATTTCCTCGGCTGCGTACTGATCGCACTTGGTCTCGGGCGCTTCGTCGGCCGCCATCCGGGCAGGAGTTGTGGATGGCTTCGGGATGCCGGCCGCGCCCGTGGTTGCTGGGCCGGCGTTCCGCAGGCCGGCGGTGCGCGACGGCTGACGGCTCGGTGCGCCGGCGGCCGTGCTGCCTCCCGTGCCGGCCACTGTCGTGGCTGCGAGTGCGTAGTCCTCGGGTTCGTCGGTTTCGGGGGCGGCTTTTTCGGTGTAGTCCTGCACGATCCTGCCAGATTGCATCTCGGAAGCCGCCTGTCGGGCTTCGGCGCCGGGCTGGTAGCCCTGCATCTTCTTCATGTGGTCGATGTGCTTGCGTGCAAGTTTCAGTCGATTCTGCACGCTCTTGCCGCCGTCGTCCGTGAATCCGCTGCTGGCCGCGGGGGTCTCGGTCGTAGAACAACTGTTGCCCGAACACCCGCCCCCAAGTGCTGCCAGCCCCATCCCGGCCGCCACGGTCGCGCCCTTGGCCCAGTCTTTCAGGCCGTATTGGTCGGGCTCGCCTTCTGCGGTGTAGTGATCCGTCCCGGCGATGATGTCGGTCGGGTGCTCCTGGTCGTAGCGCTCGGGCGCGCCAGCAAACCGGGCCTGCAGGGCCGCCAGCAGGGCTTCGCGCGGTCCCGTGTGACCGTTTCGTCGCGCGATCCCGTCCGCGATCGCGCGCCCCACAAAGGCTCCCCGGAGCGCGCCCCACGGGTCGCCGTAAGGGGTTGTGCTCTTGCCCTGGGCGTCGGTCCAGACAAACAGGAACCTCAGCCGGTCCCGCAGGTCCGTGGCGTCGGGCTGCTGCTCGACCGCGGCCACGAGGGCGTCGTAGAGCTCCTGGGCGGTGGCGTTCCGGCGCTCGACCGCCTCTTCGAACTGCTGATCAAAGATCCGCGACAGTTCGCCTTGGTCAACCTGAATCGGTGTACCGTTGGGCGACGGGCCCGTCACTTGGCCGTCAACCGGCCCCACGGGCGGCTGAACTCCTTGGCCGCGCGCGGCCGCGAACAGGGAATCCCAGAACCCGGCCCAGGGGCTCACGGCTTCGGCGCCCGGCTCACCCGCGGCCTTCCGCTCGACCTCCTGCGCGGCTTCCTGGTCCGGCGGGGCTTCGCCGGGTGCGCCCGGCAGTCCCCCTTGGGCCGCCATCTGGAGTTGGGCCTGCTGCATGGCCATCTGCTGCTGGCCCATCTGGAGTTGCTGCATCCCCATCGCGACCTGGATTTTGCCGTTCGCGATCCCGGGATTCTCCAGTTCGTCGTCTTCTTCGTCCGGTCGGCGGGCGCCCACGAGTTGGTACAGGTCCTCGGCCCGGAGTTTCAGCCCCATGTTCCACGCGGCCTGCAGGGCGCCGAGTTTTTCCTGCACCTCGGGGTCGTCGGTCGAGAGTACCATCCGGACATGGACTTTCCGCGCCCAGGGGAAGTTTTCCTCCTTGGCGGTGCGGACCAGATCCTCGGTCAAGGTCTCCTGTAGGTTGATCGCGTCGTACCGGACGATGTCCGCGTAGGTCGCGAGGTGCGCGTCCGCGACCCCGGAGCCCAGGCCGGTCGCGGCGGCCTCGCTCGACAGCGTCTGGCCCAGGATCAGCCGCTTGATCTTGTGGGCGTAGAAATGCTGGCAGATCGTCAGCAGTAGATCGGCCCCAGCCGGGCTGGGTTCGAT
This sequence comes from Acetobacteraceae bacterium UBA6159, assembly GCA_002422345.1. GTDB lineage: Bacteria > Pseudomonadota > Alphaproteobacteria > Acetobacterales > Acetobacteraceae > Rhodopila. Next base: position 219 of record DIUL01000158.1, on the reverse strand, counting down.
GTGCTGCACGCCAAAGAGATCCGCCTGCTCGCCGGGAATCACGGGCACCATGATGACGCTGCGGCCGTTGTTGAACCGTTCCTCGGCGGCCGTCCGGGCCTTTTTCTCGGCCTCGGGGTTCCCGCTGGGGTAGCGCCAAATCTCGATCCCGAGGGCGGTGCGCTCGAGGTATTCCAGCAGGTTGGCCTCGACGTTCTTGCACGCGAACCAGGTCCAGTA